>JAIELM010000261.1 GCA_019752975.1 Undibacterium sp.
GATGTAGTAAATACTGCGGCGCGTTTGGAAAGTATTTCAAAAGAGTTGCAATATCCGATCATTGTTTCTGATGTAGTTGCGGCGGCAGTTACTCAGCTTGGCGACGATAGCAAACTCGTGCCACTGCACGAGCAGGCCTTGAAAGGGCGCTCTGCTATCGCCGTGTTCGGCTCGACATAACTTGAGTAAGATGAAAGACAGCATCAAGTGGGTCACCTTTGTTTAGGATGAAAAATTACATATGAAAAAATTAGTGCGATATTTTTTGAGTGTCATGATGCTGCTTTCAGAAGTGACCGCTACGGCACAACCGCAAGCAAACATGAATAAGGACAATGGTAAGGATATTAGCGTTGGCATCGTGCTCGATTTGCAGGGACAGGCTAGTGTTTTAGAAAACGCGCAACGGCGAAAAATTCAGTTGTTAAGCTACTTAAAACAGAACGCGCAAGTTCAGTTGGAAGAAGGCAGCAAGTTATCCGTCTCCTTGTATGCCAATCGCACGGTATATCGTTTTGTTGGTCCAGCGACGATCGTGGTCGACAAAGATCAAATGAGATCGATTAAGGGGGCGCCACCGGAGATCAAGCAAGTAAAGGAAAAGCTGGTCGCTGGAGCGGAGTCCGGTCAACTATTGGCAGGCGCCATCCGCATGCGTCAATTACCTCCCAAAATCGCGGTGCTGACCCCTGAAAATGGCGTGCTCTTATTGCGCGCCCCAAAGGAATTGACTTGGGCTTCGATGGAAAAAACCTCGGTCGCTATTCGCATCGTAGACGAGGACGAAAATCTCATTATTGAGGGACAATCAAGTCAAAATAGTTGGCCTATACCAGCGCACTTATTATGGACTGCAGGCAAGGCTTACAAGTGGAATGTGAGTTTTATTTCGCGGCGTGATGGCGGACGCTATCTCAGTAGTGGCGAATTTCGCTTGGCCGACGCACAAGTATTGTCCGACTTAGAGAATCTTAAGCCTAGCGATACGGCTTTAATTGAGGAGTGGGTGTTGTACGCCGCCTATCTACAATCACAATCGCTATTCCAAGAAGCGCGCGATGTCTGGAAAAAGATAGGAAAAAAACGCCCAGACTGAGCACTGAACATGCCTAAGAATCTAGTCACAGTGGGTACTCAAATGCGGTAAAAATTATGCGCTAGCACCACCGTTAAGTACTCGGTCATATCGATGGTCCTTAGCGCAATTTTCTGTGCATGTCAGCACATATTTCGTCTTAATCGTCGTTTTCGTCGGGAAGATTCACATGAAAATCGAGTACAACTTGGCCTCGGATTGTTTTAACTGAGCCATTGCGTCGCAAAATACTCGCGGTTTTTTTGGGTACGAAATATTGTTTCAGATGAATATCGGCGGCTTTTTCGTGAAATGCTTGCGTAAGCGTCTTATGTACCCGTTTGAGCAATTGGCGCTCCGCCACGGTTGCGACGCCCAAACTGAAATCTTCACCATAATCCGCCTCATTTTTTAAACCATGGTCGTATTCCTGATAAAAATCGGCGACAGTTTGATGAAAATCACGACGTGTGGTGACGCTGTAACGGATGGTAGCATCGTGAAAAAATTGATTGACGATGTTGTGCTCTATGAGTTCCTCTGGGTCAGTACACAAGACATGGATGCGCTCCTCATTCGACTCTATCACCAGCCACTCATGATCTTCAACAAACGCGCGTTGAAACGTGGTCGTGCGCAATGGAATGCTGCGCCCTACTTGATATGCTTCGTAATTGAAGCCATAAAAATTTCCTAGGCTCTCACCGATACTTTTTAAGGGCACTTGAAATTCATCGACTAATACGTTTTCCAAATCGACACCTTTGCGACGCGAAGCACTAATGGCCAAGGCTAATTCTGGCGCGGAAATGACACCGTTGATGACCAGATAATCGTATTTACTGCGTACGGTCGGCACTGGTTTCATACGTTTTTCAAAAGCGATCGCCAGTGTTTCACAGATTAACTGCATGCCTTCTTCCATCACACTGGAAAATGGGTTGCCCTCTTTGGTATTGATCAATTGCAGGACGCCGAGAATTTCACCATTGCCAGCATTGACGATGGGGCCTGTCAACATTTGCTTGGTACGGTAGCCCGTGCGCGAGTCGACCTTGCTACGGAATTCGAGTTTTGGCGTGTACGCTGCTAACTCTTCTTTGTCATACACGTTGCGGATGTTGACCACGCTTTTAGTTAAAGCGACATAACCAGCGATACTACTGCCAGCGATAGGCAGGGAAAAATCTTTAAATGATTTCAGCCCGGTTTTGACGGTGGTCTGAATCGCCAGTTTCGTTACATCGACCGCGTACAAGGTCAAATGCTCGGCCTTAAATTGATCGCGAATGTTGTCCGATAAATCCAACATGATTTGTTGGACATTGTCAGTTGCGTGAATTTTATTTGTGATGTCTTGTAAAGACTTCAAAAAACTTACTCGATGAAAAAGTGCGTACTCTTCTGTATGCGCTGCTTGCATTACTTGCATTACTTGCATTACTTACTTTCCTCATAGTGGCTTATTTTTTAGTCGTTGCTGAGTATAACTTAATTGGCGACCTTAATCTGTATCGTAATTATTCAAGCCTCTATGGCGAAGTTGAAATGTCAAAGTACTCCACCCGATATTATGTCATTCACTAGGGTTTAATCGAGAATCCAGCGGTGTCGGTTGCTGAACAAAAGTCGCTGACTTCTCGCTAAAAACATGCGGGAAAGACGGCTTACATAGCGTGCTGAATAATTACACTTCACACAAACTTCATCTTTGCTTCACGAAGCGTTTTTACACTATAGGCTTTCA
>JAIELM010000382.1 GCA_019752975.1 Undibacterium sp.
TTTTTAAATAATTTTTAATGAAGTACTAGCCTTAAATTTCACATCGCAATATTTTTTTCGGTACTTTGAGAAATTTTCTCCCCCCCAATTAGTCGCTCCACCAATTCCCATTTCTAGGATAATACGGACTTCGATTAAGTCATGGCAGGAGCGCAGGTTTGGACATTCCCCTTATTGAACTCGGCTTTATCCCGCCTGATCCGGTGGCACCTGACGCTTTGCTGGGTGTTACGCGTCAACAGACCAATCCTAAACGTTGGGGTGGTGCTGGCTGGGCGGTGTTTGTTGAGGTGGTGACCGCCGCTGGGGTTGAGGTGCTTGAACAGCATGCCGTGAAAGGTACTTTTGTTACTGATGCAGGTGGCATGGCTTTTGGACTGCCGCATGGCGTGGTGATTGCGCGTAGTGCTGAGCAGATCGCGATTTTACTCAAGGCGGCGCAAAGCCATCAGGTGCCGGTGACGGTGCGTGGTGGTGGGTTGACCACTGAGGGCGAATCGGTGGCTTTTGGTGGAGTTTTGCTGGATATGACGGGGATGAGTCGGGTCATCAGTATTGATGCCGATCAGCTCACCGTGCGGACTCAGGCGGGGATTTTTTGGCATAGTTTGGCGGAAGTATTACGTCGCCAAAAGCTCGACTATCTTTCTGCGCCACTCAATTTGACTTCTTCTGTCGGTGGTAGTTTGGGTGTCGGTGGTATCGATGTGAATTCGCCACGTCTGGGTTGTAGCGCTGATCAGGCCTTGGCGCTACAGGTGGTGACGCCTACTGGTGAGATGGTGGAGTGTTCTGATAGCGTTAATGCTGAATTATTTCAACGGGTGATACTCGGCTATGGTCAGTTCGGTGTGATCACTGAAGTTACCTTAAAAATTCGGCCTTTTACACCGCTGGCGATGCATTATTTTTACTACACCTCTTTGCGTACTGCGCTGGAAGATTTGCAAATGCTAGATCGCCATGATGCCTCGGATTATTCCGGCATCCTGACGATGATGGATCAAGTGGTAAATTTATTGGTGGCCTTCGACTCCGATGAGCGTGAGGCGGCGTTCATGGCGAACTGGCGTAAGCGTTTGCGTGGGCATGGCGAAACCGCGTTTGCCTTGCGCATGGCGGTCAGTTATGCCCGTCGTCCGTGGCGTCTGCGTGAGGCCCTATGGCTGGCGGGTAGGAAGCGCGAATTGTTCCCAGAGTTTCGTCGTCCTGAACATATGCGTGAGGGGAAAATTGTCGATCGCACGGTGGTGTTCTCACGCGCGGTGTGGAAGTTTTGGGGTGGACGTCAGATGATCATTCCTGATCTTGCCACTTCAGAAGAAAAATTCATCGAGGCGGTGTTGCGCGGTAATGCCGTGTGCAAAAAATATTTTCCGCATTACACCTTGTATTGCGTAGGGATTAAATTGCGCGAGGATCATCGTGCTCACTATGAAATGTCCTGTATTCCAGCCGACGCGACCGAGCGCGCCTACGGTTGCGAATTTGAGCCGATGTTGGGTAACGCTGTGTATAGTCGCGATACCTTGCAATCGTTTAAAAATGAAATTTACGATATCGGGGTTGATATCGGCGCCAGTTATTACCGCTTCGGCGGCATGATGAAAGCGTATATTCGACGTGTCTTTGGCGATGCGATTGTGGATAAACATTTAGCACTAAAACGTCAAGCCGATCCGGCCATGATACTTAATCGGGATGTGCTGTTTTGAACGCGCGCTTGAAGCATGCTCGTTATACCGGTTTCGCTGCGTGTTCTGGCTGTAGCTTATGCCTATTAGCTTGTCCGGTGTGGGACGCGACGCGCGACATTCGCCTGACGCCGCATGGACGTGCCAAAGCTTTGCAACATGGCGCGACGGCATATGATCTGGCAGCTTCGCTCGATACCTGCACACTTTGTGGTGCTTGCGAGCCAGCCTGTCCTGAGGAAATTGATTTGGTGAGTATGGTGCTCGATTTACGTAGCGCGCTCAATCATTCACCTTCAGTGCCCATCATCAGTACTCCACCGGCATCCAAAGCTGCGCAGAAAATTGTCATCGTTCCCGACTCCGCACTGACTTCCGATGCCGCATTACTGGCACTAGTGCAGCAAGCCTTTGGCGGCGATCATAAAGCACGCATGGTTTTTGACAATGGCGCGGATATCGCTTTGGCATTGGAAGCAGGTACGGCCATATCGGATGAGCGCAGAATAGAATTTTTGGCTGCATTACGGTTAGAGTCGGTAGAACGTTTGATCGTTGGCGACGGTATTTTGCTACGTGCACTGCGTCATTGGCTACCAAACATGCAGATAGAAAGTTTAGGTGTCGCCATGAGTTCGCTCAGTACGGTAAAAAATCAACTACTTGCCAGTGATTTTTACGTCATCGAAGCGCGTGCCTATCATGCTGATCGTGAACGCTTAGTGCAGCATTACGATGGTCTGCGAATTCAATATGGATGTGCAATGAACTTGGATTTGCAACGTCTGGCGATATCGACTACCGCTACGAGTTTGCCGATGCGACTGGGGCGCAATGTGGTCGATCCGTATGAACGAGCGCGATGGATTTTGCAGGGCTATGAGTTTTCCCGCGTCATTGTGGAAGACCTGAATGAACTTGCGGTGTTTAGCGCGGTGACGAGTCAGCCGGTGATTTATTTGGCGCAGCTGGTTAGCGAACTAAATCATCACATAAGTCTCACCAATTCAAAAGAGTAAATTATGCGTTCAGTAGATGTTGTTATTGTCGGAGCTAGTCTTGCTGCTGCCGCTGCAGCCAAGCGCTTGACCGACTCGGGATTGGAAACCATTATTCTTGAGCGCAAGG
>JAIELM010000134.1 GCA_019752975.1 Undibacterium sp.
ATCCTTTTGCGGTTTCGTTGCCACCAAAGACTTCCCACAAACATTCAATGGCACCTTTGTGTTCAGGCGATCCAACCTGTGCCTCTGCATCACCGCAAATCATTTTGACAGGGCAACCAGTGTCTGGGCGGAACACGACTTTGCCGTCACGTGCCAGAATTTGCTCTTTCAATTTAACAGTAAAGTCAGTCATCACCTGCCAGAAATCCCAGGAGTCAGACACGATACTGACAATACCTGATGGATAAATATCTTGAATCAAGCGACGGAAGGTTTCTAATTCATTGTCCATTCCACCCGCACACATCACAGAGTGTTCTGTTGCAGCGACACTGCCGCCGACTAATTCGAGATCACTATTCGCGCCATAGTAATCTTCTAAAAAATCAATTGCTGGAATGGTGTCTGTTCCTGTAAAACTCAACAAATGTGCTGCACCACTCATTGCTGCGGCTTCTGCCCCATACATGCCACGGAAACTAAAATCGTGTCCCTGCCAATTGACAAATTCAGTGCTGCCATCGGTTTCTAGTGCATAGGCAGTGAAGATTTTTTTATACTGATGCGCGGTCGTAGCACTGGTACACATGCCCCACACATTGGTCGAAAGTATCGTTTCCAAATAGTTGGTGAGCCAGAAGAAACGTTCATCGGTATTAAAAATCACCAAGCACGGAACTCTTAATCGATAGACTGCGCCTTCTGGCAGCGCCATAATTTTAATTGGCAAATAGCCGAGATCATGCAGATCAGTAATGTGCTTTGTGCCGACATTGTTTGGGCCAAGATAATTATTAATGCGGCGTTCGAAACGACGCAGCACTTCGTCTTTTGGCTGTTTGAAAAAATCCTCTTCCCAACTTTTGATTAAGAAGCTTTTGATGAAATACTGCAGACCAAAGAAAACCACGTGATCGGTATAATCACGACGCGTTGTTCTGGCAGTGAGATTGCTGAATACCACTTCAGTATTGTCTGGGTATTGACGGCGATGATCAACTTTGTAGCCATCAATCGCGATAATTGGATTTAATTTCATATTAATTCTCCTTAAGCTGACTTACTTGGACATATATTGCCAAATATTTTTTACGTTTAAAAATTCGGTAGCGTCGAAGTCTCGTAAGCTGTTCGTGGTGTACACCGCATTAATGCCACTCTCCGACAACGCTCTTTCTTGAGCACTACCTTCATAGTGCGACACCGCCAAAATTATTTTTTTACAGTTCTTCGCTTTCAGTTTTTTTGCTAGCTCAATAAAGGTGCGTCCGCCAGCACAAATATCATCGACGATCAAGGCTGTTTTCCCACTCAAATCTTCACAGTAGACTTCAGTACCAATGATTGCCCCATTACGTACATCACGCAACTTATCTGCACGCACAACTGCCAATCCATCCAGCTTATTTGCCAACTCAAAAATTTTCTTATTTGATCCCGCATCAGGAGAAATCAAGATAAGATCTGAACCCAACTCGGCAACAACATCTTTCATAAACTGATGATTCTTGACGACGCGTACCTGATTGAGTAGGGCAACCACAACATCACTGTGCGGATCAAAAATTGTCACCTGACGATACTGCTGTTGATTGATCAGATCAGCGTACACTTTCGCCGACAATGGTTCGCCTTGATTGCATACTCGGTCTTGCCTAGCACCAGGAAAATAGGGGATAAACAAATCAATCTCACTTGCACCTTGACGACGCAATGCATCAGTCATCAGTAACAATTGCATCATCGATTGATCGCTGCTATAGCGAAACATGATTTGAACCCGACTACTACTAGGCGATAAAATTTGCAGATGATTTTCGCCACTACCGAATTGAAAATGCTTAAATGTTTCGCCTTCATTTTGAGGATCGGGTAAGAAATAACGACTATTGACTGTATCGAGGTTTTCCATCGGGACATCCTTGGTTACTTTAATCGGGTAAATCTAAGTTTCGCTTCAATTGAAAAAGGCGGTTTTGCTTTTCTGGTGAAACGGTTTTTTTCAACTTAAATTTATTATAGGTTACTTAGTTTAATTTTGCAACTAAGTGTGCTATATTATTTCAAAGGGCAATTAATGCGAATAATTGGTGAAGCGAAATACGTTTTTTCAGCTATTTTAGGACACGATGAAATACCAGAAATAAAGGGGGTTAATGTGACGCATGTTATTTGTACAGTCGATATGGTTCTACTCACTCTACATGAAGGTCGCCTGAAGGTGGCACTATTAAAGCGCGACAGAGAACCATTTAAAGGTGTGGCTGCACTTCCAGGCGGTTTTGTACGCACCAACGAGGATTTGGATGTGAGAGACGCTGCCATGCGCGTCCTCAAAGAGAAGACTGGTATCGACGCGCCCTATTTGGAACAACTAGCGACGTTCTCTGGGCCAGCTCGCGATCCACGAGGATGGTCGCTTTCAATTGCCCATTATGCTTTGGTTTCCTTTGAGGTGATTGATCGTGCTGCCCATCCCGATGTCAAGTTAGTGAGCGTGGATCGTTCGCTCTCTTTGCCGTTTGACCATCGCCTAATTTTGGAAACGGCCGTTTCTCGCTTACGCAGCAAAAGTCAATACTCATCTTTACCGTGCTACTTGACGGGAGAAACATTCACCCTACCCCAACTGCAAAAGGTATATGAAATATTGATGGGGGAGCCATTAAACAAAGTTAGTTTTCGACGCAAGATAACTGAAATGGATATGCTGGAAGCGATCGATGGACAATTTGAATCTGCAGGTGCTCACAGGCCCGCACAACTGTATCGTTTAAAGCCATGCTTCAAAAAACAGTTGCAGCTACTTGAGAGAG
>JAIELM010000242.1 GCA_019752975.1 Undibacterium sp.
GCGTCGACACCATCACGCATGACTTGCAATGCCCAAGCATCTGGTTTTCTGCATGCCATACCGTCGGCTAATAGGGTGCTGACGGGTGATTCTATGATGGCGTTTTGTTCGAAGGAGAGCTTGTAGGAAAGAGCGTGACTGGACACCACGCCAACAATCATGGTTTTTAAGCCTAGTGCATTTCTCGCGGCGATGGCAGCGCAGATTCCAGAGCCTTGACCGACTGGGACATAGATCACGTCAAGCTTAGGTTGCGCAGTAAAAAATTCGGTCCAATACGTCGCGACGCCACGAATCAGATCGGTATGCAGAGACGGCACCATATGCCAACCATGTTCTTGTGAGAGTGCCATGGCATGTTCACGGCTTTCTTGAAAGTCCTCACCAAATTCGATGAGCGTCGCGCCGAGTGCTCGCATCGCGGCATTTTTTTCTCGGCTATTCCCTTTAGGTACGACGATGTGGCTCGATAGTCCATACGGCTGTGCCGCGAAAGCGATCGATTGGCCGTGATTGCCACGCGTTGCGGAAACTATGCCTTCGGGTTGTGGTTCACGCTGCATCAGCTCGTGCACATAGACGAGTCCGCCGCGCACTTTGAAAGCGCCGGTTGGCGTATGGTTCTCGTGTTTGAGCCAGATCTCAGTGCCCAAGGCCTCGCACAATAATGGCCATGCATACTGTGGTGTCGGCGCTAGCCTTGCATAGACAATCGCAGCGGCAGATTCAAGTTCAGATTTTGTTGGTAAGTTAAACGTCATAATGATCAAATCGAAAAAAGGAGACTCATCGTAATAGCAACCGACCCTCGAGTACCGATACAATTTGCATTGAGCTCGTGCAGCTGTTACGTTCAACTGACCATGACAGTTTTAGTCCTTGAAGAAACGTTGAAGCGTTGAAGAAGTGTTGAAAAGAAGCGTTGAAAAGAAGCGTTGAAAAGACACCCAACTCAAAAAGCAACTAAATGCAAATGAGGGAATGTTTTCCTGAAGGATTTAGTTGCTTTTGGAATTGGGTGTCTGTTGATTTCCTGTTGATTTATCTTTTGGTGTACTTTTTATTGTTTTTTGAATTTTTCAGGACTGACTACTTGCGTAATCAATTTACTTTAAATTTTGACTTGTAAAATAAATTTTTGTGTGATTTAATGCATCTCAATCAAATAAATTGAGACAAAATCATGCCGCGCCCTATCCCTCTAGTAGCGATTGTCAAGTCGCTAGTTTATCCCATAACAATTCTTTTTTATGCCGTCGGCATAAGCCGAGAATATATCGTTTCAAAGTAGACCATCTCTGCATTATTAAAGTGCTCATCTAGATAATAGATGTGAATGATTAGTTCGTTTTTGTTTTATGAAGTGCATTTCAATTAAATTTCAATAAAAAGGGAGTATAAAATGATTTTTGAGCATGAATTAAATAATGAAGCACAACATGGTGGCGTATTGCCTGTTCAGTTGCTTGATACGCCAAGTGACGATACTTATATTTTAAATCGAATGACAGTCAAAGGTAACGATACTCAATACTCGACCACCTTGCCTGCTGCCGCAAGTCAGAATACATATAAATCATTTTCACAGCATGAAAATTACAATCCTAATGAAGAAGGAATTTATAAGTTGCCAGAAGATGGGGACGTGGAACTACAAAGAGTTGAAGTGGAAGGACATAGGCTTAGTTGGCCAGAAAGAGAATATGAACGATGGCTGTATGAGATAGAGTTTCGTGATTATTTTACTGACCCGCGTAATGATTATCAGCCAGATCCGGTTGAGGGGTCGGTATACTTTAATAATAGTTGCACGCTAGCACAACATACTTCGCCAGCATCAGGGGCGTCTCCAGTTGAAGTTGCACTAAATGATTTGCGCAATGCGGTAAGTGCAGCTGGAGACGAAATTAATGGACAACAAAATCAATCAATTGAGCATAGTATTGTTTTTAAAAGAACGGTTTCTGGTGCTATTGCAAGAACACCTATTTCTCATGGGACAGCCACCGAGGTTACAATAAATATTCAGTTGCTTCCTGGAGAGAAAATCATAGCTTGGATACATTCACATCCAGATGTACCTGGAGCAGTTGATAATGGCTGGCGACCATCAAATCCAAATAATACTGAGGATGGTGATGGAGGGTTTAGTGACCAGCAAATGGCACAGCAAATGTTAAATGCAAATCAGGCCGATCCAAATGCCTTTATGTATATACTTGATGGTCGAAGCCATGATATCTTTGAATACACTATGAATGGTCCAATGACAGATCGTCCTAAAGGCGCAAATATAAGCAGGGATTGTAATTGAAAATCTTAAGAGAATTTATTCGGCAACATTGGCTGGTGTTTGTTGATTAAATTATATATGGTTATGATGATTAACTATGAACGGGCTTCATATGCTTAAAGTAATTTTATTGTTTTTACTTCTTATTTTTAAAATTAATTCTATTGCGCAAACATCCGCCCCAAAGAGGGAGGCAATAAATGTTGTTAATTCGGAAGCAGTAGGGACGAGCGTAACAATTTCTTCCCACCACTCTTGGAAACCGAAAAAGACTGAGTATTTGCATCATGTGGAATGTAGTAATGGGAATTATGACTTAAATTATTTACCAGAACTTAAGGAGGTGAATTTTTCGTATAAAGGTGAAAATTTTGAGTATAAAAACACCATTTTAGATCCGCTTTTTACAAGAATAATGTTGAATAAGTCGTTGCTTATTGCGACAGAGTTCCTTTGTCAATCTAATAGAATACATGTCCATTTTCAAGAATTTAATGTTGATGGAAAAGACATA
>JAIELM010000493.1 GCA_019752975.1 Undibacterium sp.
ATGCTGGTGTTCCTTTGACCAAGCCAGTTGCTGGTATTGCAATGGGTCTGATTAAAGACGGCGCAGACTTCGCTGTTCTCTCAGACATTCTGGGTGACGAAGATCACTTGGGCGATATGGACTTTAAAGTTGCTGGTACTGCTGCTGGTATCACAGCACTGCAAATGGACATTAAAATCCAAGGTATCACCAAAGAAATCATGCAGGTCGCTTTAGCGCAAGCCAAAGAAGGCCGTAATCATATTTTAGGTGAAATGCAAAAAGCGGTCCCAGTGGGTAATGTGGAGTTATCCGATTTTGCACCGCGTCTAATCACCATCAAAATCAATCCAGAGAAAATCCGTGATGTCATCGGCAAAGGCGGCGCAGTGATTCGTGCATTGACCGAAGAAACCGGTACACAGATTGATATCAGTGATGAAGGCGTAGTTACTATCGCTTCCGTTGATGCAGCACAAGGCCAAGAAGCCCGTCGCCGTATCCAAGAATTGACCGCTGAAGTGGAAGTGGGCAAAGTCTACGAAGGTACAGTATTAAAATTGTTGGACTTCGGCGCAATTGTACAAATCATGCCAGGTAAAGATGGTTTGCTTCACATCAGTCAAATCGCCAACGAGCGCGTGAATGCGGTCGGTGATTATCTGAAAGAAGGTCAAGTCGTACGCGTTAAAGTCTTGGAGACTGATGACCGTGGACGTTTTAAATTGTCTATGAAAGCAGCAGTGGAAAGCGCGCCAGCGGTTGTGGCGGAGGAAGCGCTACCAGAGGCGTAATATAGTCATGCCTGTGCAGTAAAAAACCGCTCGCATTGTAAAATGCGAGCGGTTTTTTTTTCAGCAAGAGTAAGGAGAATATGCGAAAAATAGGGCCGAAAAGCGAAGCCCTTTTCTCCATGCGATGGAAACTCGATACCGCGGGAGATACCTGCGAAGCTGAGTCGAGAACGACAATATTGGTCGTCAATGTTTAACCGCGAAAGCGGCGGACGGTGCTACACTTTTTCGCTCATTTGACAATGTAACTTAGATAAGCAGATTGGATCCATCCCATGCGGGCAATACAAATCACACAATTCGGCCCCCCAGATATGCTACAACTCTGCGAACGTCCTATGCCCGAGCCAGTGCAAGGCGAAGTGCTCATTAAAGTTCACGCAGCGGGCATTAATCGTCCTGATGTTTTGCAACGTATGGGACTGTATCCTGTTCCATACGGCGCTTCTGATTTACCTGGTTTAGAAGTGGCTGGTGAAATTGTGCGAGGGGATTTGCAAGGGCGGTTTCAAATGGGCGATCAAGTCTGTGCCTTGGTACAAGGTGGAGGTTATGCGGAGTATTGCATCGCGCCCGTACAGCAATGCCTACCGATACCGCAGGGATGGAGTATGGTAGAGGCAGCTTCTTTGCCCGAGACATTTTTCACCGTTTGGTCGAATGTATTCGATCGCGCCGCGATGAAACAAAGTGAAAGCCTATTGGTGCACGGCGGTACTTCTGGTATAGGCGTTGCCGCGATACAAATTGCCAAAGCCTTGGGGCATACCGTGTACGCCACCGCAGGTACGGATGAGAAATGCGCAGCATGTGTGGATTTGGGTGCGAATCTTGCGATGAATTACAAAACACAAGACTTTGTGCATCTGTTGCGGGCCGAGACGCAAGGCAGGGGAGTGGATGTGATTCTCGATATGGTCGCCGCCAAATACCTTAGTAAAAATCTCAGCTGCCTAGCCGACGACGGCCGTTTAGCCCTAATTGCGTTATTGGGTGGCACTAAGGCCGAGTTGGACATGGCGCAAGTTTTACGTCGTCGCTTAAGTATCCTAGGCTCTACCTTAAGACCGCGCACTGTCGAATATAAAGCTAAAATCGCGCAGCAGCTAATGGAAAGAGTTTGGCCGCTGCTACCATCAAGGCAGATTAAGCCGGTGATCTATCAAACTTTTCCTTTGGCATTCGCTAGTGACGCACATGCTTTGATGGAAGCGGGAACGCATATTGGTAAGATCATGTTGCAAATCTGAGATTTTACGTATCTCGATGTCGTAAAAACTATAAAATGCCTATGAAAATTGACCCCGCTAGTGCTGGCACGATACAATGCGCAGTTGATTTAAAAATGAATAACATGCGACGCACATTAATAGCTGGTAATTGGAAGATGAATGGGAATAAGTTTGCTAATGCAAATTTATTGGGGGACTTGTTGGCGGCGGATTTAACCGCCAATTTGGCTGGCTCGAATTGCGAGATGTTGGTTTGTGTGCCTAGTGTGTATTTGGCGCAGTGCCAGAGCTTGTTGGCGGGAAGTGTGATTTCTCTGGGTGCGCAAGATGTTTCAGCGCATGTGTCTGGTGCGTATACGAGTGAGATTTCGGCTAGCATGTTGTCGGATTTTTCCTGTCAATATGTGATATTGGGGCACTCTGAGCGTCGTGCTTATCATCAGGAATCGGATGACTTGGTGGCGCAAAAAACTTTGCAGGCTTTAGCTGCACAGATTTGCCCTATCGTTTGCGTTGGTGAGACTTTGGAGCAACGCGAAGCTGGGAAGACAGAGGAGGTTGTGCTCTCCCAATTGCAAGTAGTGTTGGATGTCTTGGATGCTGCTAGCTTAGAAAGAATAGTGATCGCCTACGAACCTGTGTGGGCGATTGGTACTGGTAAAACCGCGACGCCAGCGATGGCGCAAGAAGTACACGCAGTGTTGCGTACTTGTGTGGCTAAGCGTAGCGTGGTTGCTGCGGAGAAGATGAGAATTTTGTACGGCGGTAGTATGAAGCCGGATAATGCTAAA
>JAIELM010000281.1 GCA_019752975.1 Undibacterium sp.
ATGCCGAACCACATAGCAATTGTGAGAAAAATCACGGGCGCATTGAATCCCCCGTGTCGTGGCGCTGTCAGCGGGGTATCTGGAAGGGGTGGACAAATGGATGGGCTTAAAAACCATGGTTATGGTGGAATCGATGCGTGAAATCGGGACAAGCGAACAAACGTCGCTTTTACATCAGCGCTCTGCCACCAGACTCGAAATTGCTAGGCGATGCGGTTAGTGCTCATTGGGGGATCGAAAATCGCCTGCATTGGTGCCTTGACGTTACATTTAAAGAAGGCGCCCCTCGTACACGAACGGGGCATGCTGCTGAGAATTTCAACCTCATCAGAAAAATCACTTTGAATCTGCTGCGACAAGATACCTCCATGAAACGCAGCGTTGCAAAAAAACGCTACTATGCAACCTTGAATGACGACTTCTTAGCCTGAATTTTGGGCTTGAATACATTGAATATTTGATGCGTTTGCCCTACCATTGCCACGTAAATAATGATTTAACATGAATTAATGTGAGATACTTTGTTCCATATGCTCTAAATTTCTAATCAACAAACTTCGCAAGTTGCATATATTTGCAAAAAATTGATGACGTTGACCGCTCAAACTACTAACTTTAATCTGCAATGAACACGCCAAACTATCTCCCCCAAGTAAAAGAACAATACGAACACCTACCCTATCCACCATGCGAACCGAAGGATGAACATAATCGGCTAATACGCACTTGGCTGGATAGCTTACCAATGATCAACCATTATTGCTTCCAAGGCAAAGAGGGATTTAAGAATCGCTTCCGCATATTAGTCGCTGGAGGTGGCACAGGTGATGCAACTATTTTTTTGAGTGAGCAGTTGAAGGATACGAATGCCGAAATCGTCCACCTAGATTTGAGTTCTTCCAGCATCGCGCTTGCTAAGGAACGCGCAGCCATCCGAAAGCTAACGAATATTCATTGGGTCCAACAATCTATCCTCGATATTCCACAACTTGAGTTAGGTCAGTTTGACTATATTAATTGTATCGGTGTGCTACACCATTTAGTCGATCCCGACGCTGGTATGAACGCACTGCTCAGTGTGCTGAAACCTCAAGGTGGAATCGGATTGATGGTTTATGGGCAAATTGGCCGTACCGCGATATACCAAATGCAAAGCCTGCTACAGTTAGCCAATCAAGGATGCAATGAAGCCGATAAGCTATTGCATGCCAAGGAAATTTTGGCAGCGCTGCCTGCATTAAACTGGTACAAACTTGCAGGTGACGACTATGGTGACGATCAATCTGATGCTGCCATCTACGATTCGCTGCTGCATTCGCAAGATCGGGCATATACGGTACCGCAGCTGTACGAGTGGCTAGCAGACGGACACGGTCTGACAATTGCACTAAGCGATGTCAATCGAGGGCGATTCCCATATCTGCCGGAGATGACGCTAGGTCGCGAAGCACACAAGGTGAGGCACCTTCTCAAGGAAAGGAGCGAACGCGATCGTTATGCCATGTCGGAATTGTTGATCGGCGACCTGACACGCCACATCATGTACCTTACCCATCGCGCAGATGCAAAGGCACCATATGGCGACCCAGAATACATCCCTTTTTTCGTCCACGATCCCTTTTGTGGAAGGGCACTGGGCGAACTGTTTGTGCAAAAAGGAGATGAGCCGACCGTACTGCATCACCAGGAACTGGGAGCGATGCTGGTGGCATATCCAGGAAAATACTCAAGCAAAATCTTTACTCATATCGATGGCCAGCGCACTTTCCAAGAAATATTCGAACTAGTTCGAGCTGAACCAGAATGTCGTAATGCACCTCCCGACAACGAACAGTTGTTTGCAGATTTCCGTCAACCGTTCGACGCACTTAACTCCATCGAACGCATCCTGTTACGACATCTCAGTTGTCGTTGATGTGGTCTATGAAAACTGACGCCACCCATTAGCCACGCATAAAAATGGGAAGTGCATTCATTAGCTCCCCCAAGTGTCAAGTGGTCGAACAAAATGGGTATGAAACTGATTGCAGAATCAAAACCCATTTGAAGAAAATTGTGAAACTTGTCTACTTAAAGGTCTCTGCACAACTGAACCAAATCAAAGCCAAATAGCCAAAAGCAAGTGAAGTCGTTAAATGAGGAGATAGCGATGCAAATGAGTTTTGGATCAATAGAAACAAGCAAAGATAGAAACAAGAAAAAAGAACAAGCAAAGAAAAGAACAAGCAAAGACACCCACCTAAAGAAGTAATAAAAAAACATCTCGCACTATTTCTTAACCGTATGTAACCGTCCAACGCCACCCTCTAAACCAATCCCCTAAAAGCCATTAATGAGAGTTTCAAATCCAGCGGAAAACTTGGCAGTATTGAAAATGAAGTGCTGTTGAAACAGATTGTCGACGTTTATGAGTACTCGACATTTGCATTTCGTGCAGGGGAACAGTTCAACGAAAGCAGCCGCATTTTACTTAAGAATTACATCGATGAAGGTGTTGATGCTAAAGGCCCGACTGTTCGCTTTAGTTTGATTACCGCGACAAAAGGCAAGCGTTTGTTGGAAGATATGGCATTGACTGCGGCGAACGATTATCGCGCCGGTATCAAACGAGAACAAAACCTGATTCAGGCGATAGATAAAATTTATCCGAACGCTGTACAGTAATTTAGCTATTCGGAGCATGTACACGAACTAAAGGGGTCAGCATCAATGAAAAATATCCAACACCACCCTTTTTAACCGCCCAGTTTTTGTATCAAAGGGGACAGGTTAAATTGATCTACAAAA
>JAIELM010000221.1 GCA_019752975.1 Undibacterium sp.
CTAACGCCTTCGCGATCGTTCGATAGGGGACATTTTCATCCGCCTGAAAATTCACCGGAAGATCGGGTGTTTCTGCTACCCGTGCTTTTAAATTGACTTCCAAATTATCTAGACTAATTTCCTCTTTGTTGAGATAAATTTTTGCATCAGCGTCGACACTCACCGTGACCGGCTTGACCTCGGTGAGTGGGGCGGTCGCTGCCGTTTTGGGGATATTAATTTTCACCGCATTTTGCACCGCTGGAATGGTGATGATGAAGGCGACCAAGAGCACCAACATCACATCGACCATTGGTGTAACGTTGATTTCGCTATTTAATTCTCCAGCATTTTTTCCTGTTGAGAAACCCATTATGCGGCCGCTCCTATTATGGTATTGGACTCATTGGCTGCAGTGCGAGTTTGTTGTGGTTTGTTGATAGGTTTGGTGATACGGAAGCCGCTCTTCTGTGCCAGATTGACGAAGTCGGTGGCATAGTTATCTAGATCGGCGGAAGCTAGTTTTAAACGACGCAAATAGAAGTTGTAGGCCAATACCGCTGGAACCGCCACTGCGATCCCGACGCCGGTGGCAATCAAGGCCTCACCAATCGGTCCAGCGACGATGTCGATGCTAGGTGACGCTGCTTTACTCAGTGCCGACAGGGCATGAATAATGCCGAACACAGTACCGAACAAGCCGACGAAGGGAGAGGTGCTGCCGATGGACGCTAAGATCGCTAATCCAGCTTCTAGGGATTCATATTCTTTTTGGATTTGTTGGCGCAGATGACGCTCTAAAAGTTCTTGCCTATCCCAACTATGTTCAAGATCATGGTTTTCTCCATCAACCACATACAATGCGCTAAAGCCTGAACTGGCGAGGCGCGCTTTGGGGCCGATTTCTTTGGCTAAAGATGCGGCTGCATCGAGGTTGCTGGCGCCCCAAAATTTTTTCGTAAATTGGCGATTTTGGCGACCCAAGCGGAAGTGTTGTACTCCTTTGGCAATGATTAAAATCCAGGTAATGATAGAAAAGAAAACGAGACCATATAAAGTGCCTTCGACGATGAGTTTTTGTAAGTGTTCATTCATGATGTGATTTCTCAGAAAAGTAAAAATAAGAAGTAAAAAAATGCAGTAGATGGAGAGTGTTAAATTTTGAAGATAATGGGTACCGAGACGACACCGTCAATCGATGTTTTACCGCGTTTGGCTGGGTCAAAAGTCCATGCTAAGACGGCTTTAATCGCGGCCTCATCAAGTACACTATGTCCGCTCGATTTAGTCACTTGAATGTCGTCTGGTAAGCCAGTCGACAAGACTTTTACACGTAGAATGACGGTACCCTCTAAGCCACGCCTTTGCGCAACCGTTGGATAGGCTGGTGCGGGATTATTTTTGTAGCCAGCAAAGCCACGTGGTTCTGTGATTGGTTCAGGTGCCACTGGCGTTGGTGGTGCGGGCGGAGCAGGTGCTACCGCGACTGCGACCGCTACCGTGTTGGATGATGTTGCCACGGCTTCCACTGGCGTATTTACAACAGGAACGTTATTGGGAATGAGCTGCTGTTTCTGTGGCAGCACTTTGACTATCTTAGGTTCAGGTGGTTTGGGTTTTTCAAGCTGTGGCGGTGCAATCTCAAACGTAATGGGACTGAGTTTGGCGAAGGCTTCTTTGTTGCCGGGAATGCTGAACCAATAGTAGCCATACGCATGCAAGGCAATGATGGATACAGCCAGTAGTCCGAACGACAGCTTGGATTTGTGAGCAGCGTTGGCCGCGTGCTGTCTTGCAATGGCTGCTTCGTCGATAAGTGGAATGGCTTTATTTGCCGATTTTTTGGTAACCGAATGAGAAGACGTCAATTGGCGTCGTGCTCCTACGCGGCTACGATAATTTCCTGCATTTTCAAAAGTTAAACTGGACATAATGCACCTCATAAAAAAGATCATGTACTTTCCTTTAGCAGAAAGCATGCCAAGAAAACGGCTCAATTTCTGCTGCAAATTCAACAGAAGTTGAAGTGACCAACATGAAAAAATTTAACTTTGAGGATTTTCACGCAAGCGCCTGTTTGATTTTGTGTAGGGTATGCTGGCAGGGTATTTCGATAGAAGATTTTTGTTGTGTGTTGTGGGTTGATTTGGTGCTGATTTAGCGCTGATTTAGTATGAGACAGCCGCTAGAAATTGACGCGGAATTGATGTGAATTGACGTGAATTAAGATTCACGCGAGATTTATATTTAAAAGTCATGTAGATATGCGTGCAGAACTGCGAGGATACGACAACGCACTGTTGAAATTTCAGCAGTCAGATTCGCTTTTGACTTGATGGTTTCCCTCCTCATCTTACTTAACTATGCCAACAAAAATTTCTTCAATTTCCATAGAGAGAAAGTGTTCTCCGTGGCGTGCTCAATGAGTGCGCAGTTTCAAGGTGGCATGCATCTTGCGAACATGGAGTTTTTCATTTCGCTTTTTTCTACAGGAGTTGTTGAAATATGTCTTCCCCCCAATTTTCTCAAAATGATGTCAGTCCAGTGAATCGTGCATTACCATTTCGCCGCACTCCCGTTGCAGCTTTCATCGCCGGTTTGGCACTATTCACGTCCGCTGCTGTTCACGCACAAAATAGCCCTGGAAATAACCCCAGTGTGATTGAACTGCAAGCGGAGATCGCCCGTTTGAAAGACATCATCGCGAAGCAAGCTTTGAGCGCCGCTTCGAAAGCAAGCACCTCACAACAAACTACAACAGATACAGTGTTACTCAATAATGCTGGGAATGACGCGGTGAAA
>JAIELM010000337.1 GCA_019752975.1 Undibacterium sp.
TCTGCCTTTGCCTCCGCGTCTGCCGTAGCTTATGCTGCTGGTTTAGCTGCTGCTTTTGCTGCTGCTTTTGCCGCTACTTTTTTCGTTGCTGGTGCTGCTTTTTTTGCCGCGGCTTTTCCTGCTGGCTTAGCAGGCGCCTTCTTGGCTTCAGTTGTTGTTGCCATTTTGTTTCTCCTTCACGTTAGTCGGAAAAAAATCAAGTTGAGTAAATTAAAATCCGCTCGTACCAAGTACGCACTTAGTTCGCACTAAGCTCACACAAAATCAAGCGGATTATTCATCGGCGCAAACATGACCTCTGGTTGCGCTAATGAATTGGGTACCAACCACATTGTTTTACTTTCTCGAGTAACACAATGGCGTTATGGCTTTGTCGTCGCCCTTTTTTCTTATTGGTAGTGGGCAGACCTTAACGAGGATAACAACAGCCAAAAAACACAGCCTATCATTGCAAATAACAAGCCATGTCGGTATTTGATCGTGGAGATTACGTCTCCACCAAGGCACATCTCCATCAATTCTCGTGAGACGAGCCAAAATTTAAATGTATGGACAACACAAAAGCGCAACGCCCAGCATCGCCGGGGTCGCGCTTAAAACAGCTCAGAACTTTGTGATCTATGACTGTTCATTCAGTGTTGTGAAGCCCTTCTGGTTTAAGCACCCGGATCAGTGATTTGTGTGCCAAACTTTTTCGACTACTGGAAGTGTTGCGGCTTAATTTTGCTTTACTCACTTCCAAACATTTTCAAACATTTTCAAACATTTTTTAAAAATTCACTTCGAGCTTATTCCCAACTTATTCCCAACTTATTCCCAATTGAGTGCACCGCCAGTTTGATATTCGATGACACGCGTTTCAAAGAAGTTGCGCTCTTTTTTTAGATCTATCATTTCACTCATCCACGGAAAAGGATTTTCTTCATGTGGGAACAAAACATCGAGTCCAATTTGTTGTGCACGTCGGTTTGCGATGAATCTTAAATAGCCCTTAAACATAGGCGCATTCAAACCTAATACTCCTCGCGGCATTGTATCCTCTGCGTACCGATATTCCAACTCCACCGCACGTAAAAACAACGATTTAATTTCGTCGCGAAATGTCGCGGTCCACAAATGTGGATTCTCCATTTTGATCGTATTGATTAAATCAATTCCGAAATTGCAGTGCATAGATTCGTCGCGCAAGATGTACTGGTATTGCTCTGCCGCTCCCATCATTTTATTCTGCCGACCGAGCGCGAGAATTTGTGTGAAGCCGACATAGAAGAAAAGCCCTTCCATCAAGCACGCAAAAACGATCAATGAGCGAAGTAGTGTTTGATCCGTTTCAGTAGTACCGGTCTTGAATTCCGGGTTAGTAAGTGCGTCAATAAATGGAATTAAAAATTGATCTTTATCGCGAATCGATTCGACTTCGTTATACGCATTAAAAATTTCCGCCTCATCCAAACCTAGCGACTCAACGATGTACTGGTATGCATGCGTGTGAATCGCTTCTTCGAAGGCTTGACGCAATAAATACTGCCTACATTCTGGTGCTGTGATGTGGCGATAGGTTCCAAGCACAATATTATTTGCAGCCAAAGAATCCGCAGTCACAAAAAATCCAAGGTTACGTTTCACCAAACGACGCTCGTCTTCAGTGAGTCCATTCGGGTTTTTCCACAACTCGATATCGCGCTGCATGTTGATCTCTTGTGGCATCCAATGGTTAGCGCAACCAGCCAGATATTTATCCCAAGCCCATTTATATTTAAATGGAACTAGTTGATTCACATCGGTCTGTCCATTGATGATGCGCTTGTCGGCAGCATTCACACGGCGCGCCAAAACTTCAGGCGTTGTAAGGTCTGGCCTGACTACCAAACTCGGGCTAATCGCGCCGTCGTTGCTGGGCTGGCGCATTAGCGCAGAATCAAACTGTGGTGTCACACTACGCGGTACCACTGGAGCTACTTCATCATCCCATGAGAGCATGTGATATTCCTTCTCTTTTATTATTCACTGGGCGAAAAAATTTCGCCTCAGGTGTTTTGTTCAATTTTTTAAGTGCTGATATTAATTTTTGAAACACGAAATTAAATAGCGCGAGCCTCACCCGCGCTACTTTACCGCTACTGACAAGCCTCGCACTCTTCAAAACCTTGATCACCAGGGCGCAAGTAACATGCTGCACCCTCTTCGATTGCAGGTGCTGCGTCGGAGCTGGATGCAGTGTAGCCACCATGAGCTCCGTCAACGCCCACCGCATTTAATGCCCCAGTTTTACTAGTGGATTTTTCGGTATGTGTCGCACCAATGGTACGTAGATAGTAGGTGGTTTTTAGACCGCGCAACCAAGCCAATTTGTAGGTTTCGTCCAGTTTTTTACCTGAAGCACCGGCCATATAAATGTTCAAGGACTGCGCTTGATCTATCCATTTTTGACGACGGGATGCCGCTTCAACCAACCATGTTGGACTAATTTCAAAAGCGGTTGCATAGAGCTCGCGCAAGTCTTCGGGAATACGATCAATCTTGGCTAAGCTACCGTCGAAATATTTGAGATCAGAGATCATCACATCGTCCCACAAGCCGCGTTCTTTTAAATCACGCACTAAGTGTTCGTTGATTTCCGTGAACTCGCCAGAGAGGTTGGATTTTACATACAGATTCTGATAGGTCGGCTCAATACAAGCGGCCACGCCAATGATATTGCCTGTGCTATGGGCGAAATGCGCGATATGGCGGCGACTATGAAAATCATCAAAGCGTTTGTCGATAAAAATCCCAA
>JAIELM010000146.1 GCA_019752975.1 Undibacterium sp.
CATTTCTCGTGCGTTAATCAAAAAATTGCGCAAATACAGAGTTGGTTGAGTAACAGCAGTAAAGCTTAATCCGACCATACGACTACCAGCTCCGCCTTCGCTCCAAATGGCCAGCTGGTCTGGGGCGATCGACAAAAACGCCTTACTATTCGCACGCAAACCATAAAAAGTGATCGTCATCTGACGAAACACATTCACGTCGACGAAACATCTTTCATTGGTCTCGTGCAGCGTATTAGCGATGATGTGAGAGTTCAAGTGCGCGCGCTGTTCTGCACTAAGCGCATCCGCCTCGCCCTTAATATGCTCTATCATAGAGCGCGCCTTTTCCGCAGCAAGTAGCGGTGGAGCCTCACTGATTGAAGCAACTGGTATCTGACTAGGCTCAGGAGCAATATCGGCTTTTCCGGCATCTTGATCTGGCGATGCCTTTACCCCATTTGGGCTAGGCTGCGCAAGCTGTGATCGCGTTTGCGCAGCAGCTTTGCTCACTTTTTGATCGCTCACGATCAAACTCAAGTTGGAAAATAGATGGTATTCGCGCCGTACACCAGCGGGAATGACCCATTATGACCTGCGAAACCGTAAGTGGCAGTAAGCACTACGTCGTTATAACTTAAATTGACTGGCATAGTGCTGCCAATCGGCGTGACTGAAGCTAACACTTGCAACGCCGCAGCACCAGATTGCCCAACAATCACACTCACATTCTTACTACCTACACTAAGTGAAGTCAAGGTTGGCGTGGTGGCCGTATTGTAGGGCTGCACCTGCACTGGATCAGTCTGAATTGAAAAGGTACTCGTATCCGTGATTCTCAGCTGGGCATTTAAGGGAGCCGAACCTGCGTCAACAGAAAAGGTCAATATCATCGTATAGCTCATTTTAATCCTATCAGTTTATGAAATTCATTTAATATTCATCGACAGACCCATCACCAACAAGCACCTAAGAATCACACCGAGGGCCAACTAACCAAGACGGGCCCTTGCGAAAGCTGTACCGGCTCAGATCCCCCGAAAGCAAATTTCACAATCACGTCAGGATCACTAAGGCTGGTTAATGCAATGACAGAAACTCCCTGCTCCGACCCCACGTAAGTGGTAATGACATAGACATTATTAGCTGGCAGTGTGCTATCCGCGGGCGTCTCTAGCAATACCATCCCAGGTGTCACTGAAAACCGTTGAGCCCTGACGTTTCCCTGATTCACCAACAGCGTGACGCCACTAGAATTCGCTTCATTTGGATCACCTAAGCTCCAACAAGCGGGTACATCAACGCCTTGGATACGCACCTCAATTCTTTGACCTGGTCGCGTATTACTGACAAAAATCGTTCCTGCTGCATAGACTGAAGTACTCATTTTTTAACTTTCATTCATTGTTAATTCGTCGCCAATTTAGGCAAAATTTATGCCAAACTTGAGCTTATGATCCTGCGACTTCTAACGAAGTCACAGGTCAAGGTCAAAGTCAAAGCAACTTATTCTGCGTGTTCAACAAAACCCGTCAGCGCGGCAAAGCCACAATGACAGCATGTAGACAGATTTAAGCCCATTGCAGGAAGATCGTGTTTGTACCCAAGGTAGTATAGGACTGACCAGCGAAGGCAAATTGAACCAACACACCAGGATCGCTGGAAGAATTAATACCGATCATTGAAACACCAGAAGCAGCCGACAAATACGAAGAAATATCAAATGCAAGCGTGCCACCACTAGAATCGCTGGACGTATACACCGTCAAGGATAAGCTGGTTACGCTAAAACTAGTCACTGGCACAGAGGTACCACTTGCGCTTAGGGTAATACCGTTGGAATTTAGTGTAGACGGATCACCAGAACTCCAAGAGGCTTGTGTACCTTCCTTCACCAAATTCACTACAATTTTTTGACCAGGTTGTGCATTACTCACTTTTACCGTGGCCGTGGTGTAGACATAAGTTGTATCGCTCATTTCAGTTTCCTTTTAGATTAAAAGTTTGTTTAACTACTCGTTTTTACAGACTACGCTTAATCACAACTACCTTACTACTCAAAAAACCATATGTCTTTTTTATGCAAGAACATTCACTAACAGACCTTAAGGTAAATCTTCTCTAAAACCGCGCTAAAAAGCAATTCAAGAAATTTAAATTATCATCTATATTGAGCATAATTTATACCCAATATTTTCAAAGAGTAAGTCAATTAGATATACGCTGTCAATGCAAGATCAATGCCAACAACCGCAGCGCACAAAAAAAGCGACAAATGTAAAAATTTGCGTGTTAAAAGAAAATTTTACATGTTAAATATTGATATTTGCGTGTAAATAATAGAAAAATTTACACAAGACCTTGAGAAATAGAAATGACAGAATCGTCGAAAAACCACATTCAATACACTTCATTTTTTTCAAATGCTAGGCGATGTAAACCAGAATAAAAATCCCATCGTCTGAAAAAAGTTTTTAGAACAATGCGTAATTTCCCAGGATGCAAGATCTGCTTCCCATCTCGTTATTCACGATTTTTTAGCGATTGGGATGGTGACTTGCGTTTACTTCGTTGGGATGAAGACTTTTTGCAGAATTGATCTGCGGTTTCGACAAACCATCCGGAACGATAGCTACAATAATCTGCTATCCAAACAATCTGAGTCTACATTATCTTTTTTAAATGGCACTGACCAAATACAAATGTTTCTTATACAATTCTAATGTTTTTGAGATTTCAACCTTAATGTTGCACTGCATCCTCATTAGTCCCTGCATGTCTCATATGCTAGGT
>JAIELM010000536.1 GCA_019752975.1 Undibacterium sp.
AAAACCAGAATCCCCTTTATTGAAAGAGGGAGTAAAGGTCGGCGACCACGTGATATTCGATCATGTAGGCGATCAGTCACGCTTATTGGCATTGGATGATCAAGTCGGCTTACTATGGTTTCCTGCCAACGCTATGCCAGATCAGGCGCGGCATTTACAGTTGCGCACCATACCCAAGAATTTACACCCAGTAGAAATATGGCTAGCGGTCACCTTGCTACAGTTTGCGACTACGTTTATCGCCATATTTATTATCCTTATGTTGGTGTGGCGGCACCCTAATAGTGTGCCTATGCGAGCCTTGGCGTTGGCGATGATGGCGATTATTCCCGACACCTTCATTTCTTATCTTCCTGGCGGGGTGTTCCAAGATATTTTAACTCTATATCTTTTCCCGATTGAGCTTTTTGTCGGCTATGTTTTGTTTACTTACTTTTGTCTGATTTTTCCAGAGAGCCGGCCGCATTGGCGTTTGCCTTGGGTACGTCGCTTGTTCTATGCCTACGTTTTATGTTTTGCTAGCTTTACGTTGTGCCACATTTTTCTTAATTTGGAATTATTGCCTTGGGACTTACGCGAATTCTTGAGCCTACGATTGTGGCGCCGCGCTTTGGCAATTACTTCGGTGATTTTTTCTTTGGGCGCTTTGGCAATTTCTTGGCGCGTGAGTAGTGGTATTACACGTCAACGCCTGGCATGGATAGGTTTTTGCATGAGTAATATTTATGTAATTTACCTGTTCTATAACGTCTTTCGCATGATGGACGAAGAGTTCTCACCGGCCTATTTTGAGTTGTTTATCAATCTCATTATTTTCCTTGCGTATGGCGGCTTAGGTTACGCCTTGTTGCGCAATCGTCTGTTTGACTTTGGTTTTGTCTTAAATCGCTTTAGCGTATATGGCTTATTGGCATTGGGTTTGCTGACTTGCCTGATGGCGATGCAGCTATTGATTGCGCCTTATTTTGTACTTGATATGCGTTGGAAGACGCTGTTGTTTGACGCGATTTGTGGTGTGGTATTGCTGGTTTTGTATAAGCCGTGGCGTGAATTTTCTGAGCGACTGGTGCGTACTTGGTTGTACCCTAAGTGGCGCATGCAGCAAGAAGCATTGCAAATGACCGTTGCGAATGCCGCGGACATGCAGGGACAAGCGCAATTGTTGAGCTATTATGTCAATGCATTTAGTGCTTACACTGGCGGTGCAAAAAGTGCGATCTATACCTATCACGATGCGTATTGTCGAAAAATTGCCGGTGATTTTGTGCACTTGCCAGACAAAGTTCATGCATTAGGAGGGGATTTGGCGCGAATTTTAAGCGCAAAATTACCCCTGTCCTTGTTCGAGGTCGCAGGTGAAAATGCCTTACTCGTTCCCTTCACCCATCGTGGCAATCTCACAGGAATGTTGCTCGTTGGTGGGCGGCCTGATTTTAATCAATACCGTCCTGACGAAGTGCGCCTGATTATTCAAACTGCGGCAATGCTGGATCAGGATTTACAAGCCGAGGCTCAACGTTCACAGCAGCAAATATTGGCAGACAAAATGCTAGCTCAGCTGCAAGCCCGTGAAGCGGCTGAGTTAGCTAATCAAGCCAAGAGCGCTTTCTTGGCAACCATGAGTCATGAAATTCGCACACCTATGAATGCGATTATCGGGCTAGCTTATCTTTCTTTACGCACTAACCTGAGCCACAAGCAAAGGGATTATTTGAATAAAATTCACGATGCGGGCAACGCTTTGTTAGGCATCGTCAATAGTATTTTGGATTTCTCGAAGATTGAAGCTGGTAAGATGGAAATTGAGTACGGTCCTTTTTCTTTGGATGATGTGATCAAGCATTTGCACACGGTGACTGCACAAAAAGCGGAAGACAAAGGCTTGCGATTGCATATAGATTTGCCTGCGCACATTCCCAGATTTTTGCTTGGTGATGCGATGCGACTGGGGCAAATTTTAATTAATCTGGTGAATAACGCGATCAAGTTTACTGAACGCGGCGAGGTAAGATTGCGCCTGAGCTTGAGTCCGGATTTGAGTTCGAGCTCGGAGGTGGCGACGGACATGAATCATGCCATTCACCAGCGTCTTTTTTTGCATTTTGCAATCAGTGATACTGGTATTGGAATGAGCAAGGATGAGCTTGGCCGCCTGTTCTCCGCATTCACACAAGCGGATAGTTCGACTAGCCGTCGTTTTGGTGGAACTGGATTGGGACTGTCGATCTCGCGTCAATTGGTGGAATTATTGGGTGGAAAAATTCAAGTACAGAGTGAACCTAAGGTGGGCTCCTGTTTTGAATTCACATTGCCATTTGACATCTCCAATGAGGCGACACTGCAACAAATGGGAAGAAGTATTTCCGATTTGCCGCATAGCTACCGTAATGTCACGGTGTTATTGGTGGAAGACAATGAAATCAATCAGCAAATTGCGGTGGAATTGTTAGCTACTGTCGGGATTGAGGCGGTGGTCGTCAACGGCGGGCAGCAAGCCTTAGTGCAATTGGAACAGGCCAGCGCAGACAGATTTGATTTAATCCTAATGGATTTGGAAATGCCATGCATGGATGGCCATCAAGCGACTGTGCAAATCCGTAGCCAAAGCCAATTTCACTCACTACCCATTATCGCCATGACGGCACACGCAATGGCCGATGTCCGACAGCGATGTATGGATGAGGGTATGCAGGATTTTTTATCTAAACCGGTTCAACCGAATGCCTTATTTAGCGCACTTGCACACTGGTTAGAGCATAAAATGAACCGT
>JAIELM010000328.1 GCA_019752975.1 Undibacterium sp.
GCTGACTTCGCTAATCAATAAACTCAGAACATCGTTGAGTTCCGCGCGGTCGGTGACGCGATCGACCAAAGGCAAATATTTGGTGTACATTTTTTTCCAATCGACACCACGCATATTGCTATCATAGAGGAAGTCGCGGTGCATGCGCCAAGCATCATTGAACATTTGTTTCCACTCTTGACGTGGATTGGAATTGAAACTCCAGTCTTCAATTTTTATCTTGGCTTTGGCAAGTTCGCCGGGCGCCTTGGCACCTGCATCCACGACATAAAATTCACCTGCGCCTGCACTGGTTTGGAAGAAAATATGCTTCTTATCATTGGAAAGATCATAGCTGCGCAAACCCGCTGAGAAGACTTCGACTTGTGGCGAAGTCTTGGCAATTGTCAAGGTTTTGAGACTGCTACGGTTGCGATCGATAGGATCACGTTCTAGGAAATAGAGACGCTTATCATCCGTCGCAAGATGTCGATAATTACCTGCGGGAACCGGCAATTCATACAGACGTTCGGCTAGTCCTTGGTAGACAATCGCATTCCCATTTTTCTTAGGCGTTGCTGGGTTTGCAGGTGTTGCTACCTTATTGGATTCGTCTTTAATCTCGAGCTTATTTTCAGCGTTGTTGCTTACTTTGTTGTTGGCGCTGCTTAGCTCGTCATCGGGTTTAAATGGGAAGCGATTACCCGGCTGTAAGGCGAAAGCAAAAATACCTGTGCGTTTATCAAAATATGTGCCCATATTTCTATCACCCCAAGGTGAGCCTACGCCGGTTTGGAAATTCCGATTGGAGAGGAAATACATCCATTTGCCATCGCTAGAAAAAGTCGGTGAGCTAGATTCATAGCGATCATTGGTGACGAAGCGCGTTTGTTTGGATTCGAGGTCGTAGAGGCCAATTTGTGATCGTCCTTGGGTGCTGTTGTCACGTACGATGGCGATGGTTTTGCTGTCCGGTGACCAAGTAATTTCTTCGTGTGTGCCAAAGCCTAGCTTGCCTGCGTCATCGATGATGATATTGGTTTTAGTGACTAGGTCGAGTAAAAACAAGCGGCCGTGTTTGTCGGAATGAGCTAAAAATTTGCCATCGGGTGAGGGAACAATGTTGAGTCTATGGGTTTTTCCGTCGTGCGTGAGTTGCTCGCCCTTGCCGTTGCCATTACTAGGGAAACGCCAAATTTCGTTTTCTCCACTGCTGTCAACAAAGGCATACACATAGCGATCGTCGCCAGAGAAAATCGCTTCGCGTGCTCTAGCACCATCCGGTAGGGTGAGGTCAACACGTCTTTGCGTGCCGGTGCCTGCGACACTCATTTGACCGCGGGCGGTAAAGACTAATTTTTCGTCTTTAGCCGCCATTTGTACGCTAGTTAAAAATTCTAAGGGATTTTTGATATAACGTGAACGGGATTGATCAAAGTCTGAAACCAGTTCTACCGGTAGTAATTTATCTTGTTGATTAGCGACATCCAAGAGGTGTAAATTCGCCCCGAGTTGATAGACAATTTTACCGTCGCCTAAAGTGGGATTACGTACTTCCCAGTCTTTATGTTTGCTTAAAGTGCGAACATCAGTGCCATCTACGTTGGCAGAATAAAGATTGTAAGCACCGTCTCTGTCGCTGAGGAAAAACAAGCGATTTTTCCATAACATAGGGCGACGATTATTGGATTTTTCTTTGGCAAAGAGTTGTACTGCCTCGGATTTGTTTGTGGCGTTTCCGGATAAATCGAACTTCCACAATTGCGCTAAACCGCCACCACGATACATCTTGGCGTTATCGCCGCGGGTATGTAGACCAAGCCGAGTAAAGTACAAGGTTTTTCCGGCTTCATCGAGCACTGCTTCATTGGCATCGACTACCGGGAAAATTTTGCTTTGCAGGGTGTTGGGGTTGATCGAGGAAATCACGGTTTGCAAGGCAGGACCAACTTGGTTCTGTGCTGTGACTAATACTTCGCCTTGCTGTGTCCAGCCTAAAACGCTCACATTGCTATTGTCAAAGCTAATGCGTTTGGGCAAGCCGCCATTGCTAGACATCACATAAGCCTCTGCTGCACCCTCATAGCTGGCGGTAAAGGCTATCCATTTACCGTCGTGCGAGATGGCAGAATGGGTCTCTGCGCCAGGATGGCTACTTAAGCGTTGTGCTTTGCCGCCAGAAAGGCCGACTTTCCACAGATCGCCTTCGGCAGTAAACACTACTGCATCACTAGAGACGCTAGGGAAACGCACATAGGCTTGGTTAGGTGTCTGGGCGTAAGCCGCACTGATCATGCCGCTTAAGGAGAGGCTAAGGAGGAAGGGGCGAATTTTCATAGTTGAAGTCGAGAAGGAGTATTAAAAGTAAATCGGCGATTTTGACAGATTTTAAGGATAAAAAATAAATGATGAATTTGAAAGTGCATGTGGTATTTTGCAGTAGTTTTTGACCATAATGCTGGGAATTAGTTCTCACTACTTTTGAGGAGTTTTTTTGTTTCCCATTGGAAAATGTTTTGTTGCCTTAGGATTAGTGTGTTTGGTCTTCATTTCTCAAGCGCATGCGCAAATTGGAACGATAGAAACTCGGCATTTTTTGGGTGCCGATGCTCAAGTACAACGGCCCGTCTAGTTGTTTCTACCCAGGTTCGGTAAGGTAGCTGGCGTTATTCCTAGCGGTGGGGTGAACGCGTGGCCGGTCAGGTGTGTGTATTAGCAAGGCGGTGCAGTTCGATGCGCAAAATTTTTCTAGTCCTAGCTTATCGTGAGGCTAACA
>JAIELM010000514.1 GCA_019752975.1 Undibacterium sp.
ACTTGACACTAGACTTCTCATCAACCTCGGACTGCCTTAAAGTTAAGGCGCTACTCACTTATTTCGTACCCCCAATACTTTCAATTGTTTGTAACGGTAAAAACGCATACCAAGTACTACTCCATTTCCCGACTGAAATATTTATAGGTTTGATCTCATAGTCAACTGATGGTATGGGTAAGTATTGGCGATTTCTTAGCCACTCTACAATTAGTTCGAGCGAACCAAGTTGGTTGAGTTTATCTAATAAATGATTTATTTTTACAATAGGGATTTCCAAGTCCTGAATTTCGGAGTGTCCAATCCAGTTCACTGAACCAACGGCAGCTACAAACGTGTAGTCTTTGCTTATTTTGAGAACTTGGTCTAGCAACTGATTGTCACCATCTCTAAATTTCTTAAGAAGAATTTTGGCCTGTCTTATTCCTTTTTCAATCTCTTTCGATCGATCATTAATTTCTCTGATCTCTGCGGGTTCAATAAACCACTTTAACTCTATGCATACACAAATTTTTTCATCATGATCAATTATTGCAATATCGACATCAGTAACACCTATTTCACCGTGCTTTGTGTCATACCCTAAAGCTTTGACTTTTTGTTCAACTTCTCTACGAAGTATTTCCTCTTTCTGATTAGTAAGGCGCGAATAAATCTCCTTTTCTTCACCGATTTGATTAAGTAGAGCACAAAGATTCCTTTCAACATTGGAATTCATGAACAAAAACGGTGAGAGTGCATAAAAACCGTTTCGAAGGTCAATCAATGGTTGTGTCGCAACATCAGGGTGACAAATACCGACCTCACCAAACGTTAAATACTCAATTATTTTCTTTATTAATTCGGTATCAAAACCAGAGTAACGTGCTAAACGATTAATTAATTCCTTCTTTGAAACTACCCAAATTGATGACGTGTATCCACATCCAATCAATCCCTCACTAGCAAGCTTTACTCTAATGACGTAGCGTCCATAAAGCAATGCTTGAAGTAGAGTAAAAATCTTCTTATATTCGCCGAATGTAAAATATTTTCCTGTCCAACTATCAGGTAAATCATAGCGATCATTCGAATATTCAGAAAAAGTATCGATTAAAGATTTAGCGATTTTGGGATTTAGATGAAATTCGAAATCATTATTTTTTCCGATAGTTACTGCTCTCATTAGAGTCGAAACAATCTCATTTGGGTCAAGATATTTTCCGGAACGGATTCCTTTTTTTCGAAATATTCGGTTGTATGCCTCATACTTTTTATCACCGAATCTCCAAGAGTCGACATTTAACGTGCCATCATCAATTGAAAAAGTTAACTTTTCTCTTCTTAGGAGAGGAAAAATAGAGCAATATTGATTATAGTGTTTAGCAACATTTAACCATTCGTATGCCAATTCATAGTGCTCATCAATTAACTCCTTTTTTAGCGGTGTAAGAACTTCCTTACTTTTTTGATATATCACACGTAATGGATGCGTAACACAATTAATTAACATATCAGTAGATTCTTGAAGTTGATCGACTGATATTGGATGAATCACAGTATTTTTAAGATTTAAATCTTCCAGAAATGAAAGCAATGTCCACATTGCTTGCGGGCAAGCCAAATTTACGAGGCCATTTCTGGCGAACGCTTCATCGATCTCATTTTCTATTTCATCTATTTGGATCATATCTTTAATTTACACACTTTTTACATACATATTTAACTAACCACTTATTTGTCAACCTACGGGTGCTTTGATTTTTTATGCGACATTGACCACACTCCTCCCCCTAGTCCCCCTAACCGCCACCCTAGTCGCAATCCTCTCCGTCATCTCCTGCACATGCGAGATCACGCCGACTTTTCTGCCCATGGCTTGTAGGCCGTCTAGGGCGTCCATGGCTACGCGTAGGGTGTCGGCGTCTAGGCTGCCGAAGCCTTCGTCTATGAAGAGGGATTCGACGCGTACGCGTTTGCTCGACAGTGATGCCAGGCCTAGTGCTAGGGCTAGTGAGACTAGGAAGGATTCGCCGCCTGATAGTGAGTGGACTGAGCGGGCTTCGTCGCCCATGTCTTGGTCTATCACCATGAGGGCTAGGCTGTCGCTGATGCGTTGTAGGCGGTAGCGGCGGGCTAGTTCGTGTAGGTGGCGGTTGGCGTAGCCGATGAGGACATCTAGCGTGTATTGCTGGGCGTAGTTGCGGAATTTTTTGCCGTCGGCTGCACCGATTAATTGATTGAGTGTTTCCCAGATTTTGCTTTTGGCTTCTTGGGTGGTTAGCTGTTGCAGGATGTCGGCGGCTTGCGTGCGGCGGGCTTGGTCTTGGGCGATGGCGGTTTGTAATTGGTTGGCTTGCGCTTGTGCATCGCTACGTTTTTTGATGAGCATTTGCAGTGCTTGCGCTAGTTGCGTGTTGAATGATGCTGTGGCATTGCTTTCTGCAATCGCATCACCGTCTGGCTCACCATCGTCATCTAGCTTTTCATTCACATGCGCGTCTGCGTTGTCATCTGTCGCTGGCTCGTCTTGTGTCAAGATTGTTTGGACATCGGGGCGCTGTGCTTGGTGTTCTGCGCACAGGCGTTGGCGTTCTTGGCTGAGCGTTTGTGCTTGTTGACTGGCGTTGGCGATGGCGAGTAAGGCATTGCGTTCGTTGGTAATCCACGCGCTGTCGTAGCTGAGTAACTGGCGTAGTTGGGCTTCTGGATTTTCTGCAGAACCATCTACATTCATTAGGTTTGCGCCGTGCTCTGCAAACCAGTTTGCTAACGC
>JAIELM010000421.1 GCA_019752975.1 Undibacterium sp.
CATCGTCGAATTACCGCTTCTTCAATTTCGACCATAGTCAGCAGCTTGTTAGGCGTCTTCACCTTATTGCTCTGGTGGCGACAGCGCGAATCACTTTTTCTCTGGTATGCCTGCGGCGAACTCTTATGGGCGTTGCAATCACTGGATCTACAGATAGTACATGAACCACTGCCTTTGCCCTGGTGGCAATGCATTAGCTTAACTGCCTACGCCTTAGCACCTGCCTGTTTAGGCATGTTCTCGCTCAAATTCATGGAGCAAGATAGTTCACTACAACGCCGTCTCATCTGGCTGTATATATGCGGTACCCCGGTTGTCGTGGGCATCACAGAAATCGCCACCTGGCCGGAACTATGGCAGTACTGGAAAATCATATTAGTTATTCTTAGCTGCTATTGGGCCTACGCCATCGTCAAAAGCGCTCGATTCAGCTCTGCCATTGAGGAACGTGTTTTGGCTGCCTCTGTGCTCATTATTCTCTTAATGGCATTGCGCGATGGGGTCGTGTTAATCCTATTGACAAAATTTGCAGAACCCCCAGTTTGGAACAATCCATTAGCCAAGCTCGTTCTGTCGCAGGATCTAGCTTGGACACGGTATGGCTGGGGTCTATTTGGTGGCTCATTGGCATGGATTATCACCGAGCGATTACGCCGCGCTCGCTTGCACATGCAAGAGGCAAACGCGCATTTAAAACAAAAATTAAGCGAGCGCGAAGCCGAATTACATCAGCTATTTGCCTTGCAAATCGAGGTCAAACAACAGCAAGCCACAATAGAAGAGAGACAGAGGCTCACGCGCGATATGCATGATGGTCTAGGCGCACAATTAATCGCGACTATGCATATGGCGCAGAATCAAGAAATCACGCGATTAGATCTGACACACCAAATTCGCGACACCTTAGATCATCTCAAACTCACCGTCGATGCAATGCAAGAAACCGATGGCGACCTCGCTACTTTATTAGGATCATTACGTTATCGCTTAGGGCCACGTCTCAAAAACGCTGGCGTGCAATTGCACTGGGACGTTGCCCCACTGCCCCATCTTCCCAATTGGGGTATACAGCAATCGAGAGATTTGCAAATGCTGTTATTTGAAGCATTAAGTAATCTCATGATGCATGCAAAAGCCAGCAATGCCAACTTAAGCGCACATGCAGACAAAGATAACATCTACATAGGATTGAGTGATGATGGAGTAGGTATAGCTGAAGAATTTTTAAGCGATGTCAGCAAGGATGTAAAAGGAAACGGCCTACGCAATATGCGCTTACGCGCCAATAAACTGCATGCTGAATTAGCGATAGAAAACCAGCATCAAGGTGCGTCAATTTCATTATCCATTCCAATGAGCGCTTATATTCATCAAGGATAGCGAGTGTCATCAACACAGACTAAACTCACTGCACCACGATAGATGGAAACCGAGTCTCGCTTATGGCAGTCAAATTGGCGAGGTCTGCCTAATAAGCTTGCACGTGGCCAGTAAATCGCTTGCATTCATTGACTATGATGGTATTGTTTTTCGGTACGTGCTATGACAAATGCGGCACAATTCCCCTGATGCACCACAGACTGAAACGGAGAAAAGCAAAGCACTCGACAGTATTCACTGCACTACCTTACCTATATGCTTCTGTGCCTTTCACTTCCGCGGAACACAGGTGCAAGGTCTTACGCATGAGAACTTGCATCATTCGTGAATGCCGATTGATTAGACTTTGACGCTCACTTCCCTTGGTAAGGTGAGCACAAACCGCGCACCTTCTAAGTTATTCGTATCGAGCACAATGCGCCCCTCTAGCACATGCTTAGTCAAGTTCACTGCTTGATTCAGACCTAGCCCTTTATGGGAACCCATATTGGTAGTGAAGAAAGCCTCGAAAATTCTTTCTGCATGTTCATTTGGCACGCCGCGTCCATTGTCTTGCACGCTTATTTCTAGTTCTGATCCTAGGTCTCTGACCTCAATGTGTATTGCGCCATCATGTGTCGCTTTCAAGCCGTGCTCCAATGCGTTACTAATCAATTGCTTGAGCACCAACTCCAACTCTAATTGATAACTGTGTATGGGCAATTCTGAAGGGGCACTTATATGCATGTCGACCCGTGCCTCTCGCAAAATAGGCTGAACCTGGTCTTGTAAGTTAGCGAGCACCCGACTCACATCAAAATGGCTATGATGACTAATACCTTGTTTTAGAATGACTTGTTTTAACTCGCTAATAAAATGTGACATTTTTTGTAGGGATCGATCTAATATCTCTCCACCTTTTATCGACATATTTAGAAAATTCTCGACGCTAGATTTCCTGACACCTACTCCCTCCATTTCCGCTTTTAAAGAACGTGCTTCCTCCAAAATCGTGCTGCTCATGGTTAATGAGTTGCCAATTGGCGTATTGAGTTCATGGGCAATACTGATCGTCATGCGTCCCAATGCTGCATTTTTCTCTTGATGCAATAACGCCTTTTGCGTTTCATGCAAATCGAGCAGAGTTTGTTGCAAGTGCCGATTGCTGCGCTCTAATTCTTGAGTGCGTTGCACCACCCGCAATTCGAGTTCTTCATTGTCTTTAATTAGCGCTGCCTCTTGCTGTTTTAAAAGGCTAATATCGGTAAACGTCACGACTTGACCTTGTAGGGTTTTATCGGTCAAAGGTTCTCTATTGACGGCTAGCCATGCCTGATTGCCACCGTTTTCTTTGGCTTTTAAGATGAGGTTTTTCACCGCTTTATCT
>JAIELM010000379.1 GCA_019752975.1 Undibacterium sp.
GCATCGGGAATACTGGGAGTATCGAGCGTGTAATATTTGTGCGCGTAATGATTAATTTGTGTTCGCAATTGACTGGCTTGTTCTTCAGGCGATTGAAATAGGTTTTCTTGCATTTTATATCTTTATATCTTCGTATTTTCGTGGAGCGGAAAAAGGCAGCGCCTTCCCGATCGGTAGAAGGCCTCAGCTTTTTCACCCTAGGTTCTAACTAAACAAGCGCTTAGCTCTTCTCGATCCCGCGGGCACCTGTGCCTCGGCCATCGCATTACAAAAATCCTTTACCTGTGCAGCTATTTCACTCAAAGCTTCTTTAGTTATTTCTTGATTTCCATCATCGACTACTTTGCCACCTAGGCGAGTGGCGAGTGAACGAGCACAGGCGGACATAGCACCAAAGCCATCCAAGTCAGGAGCCACACAAGGGACATCTAAAAGCAGAGTTAAGCGGTTGGTCAGCGTCTCACTAGCGCTGACATTGGTGCTTAAAGTAAATAGATTACCGGTATCGCCATCGGGCATTACCAAGCGGCCATCTGGCCTGACATCAAAACCCTGTTTTTCTAATGCACCTAGCAGACTTGTGATATCCCACGGCGCACCATTCGAAAGCACATTGACGCTTAACTGTGCATCATGTTCCGCCACAAAATGATGTAATTCTCTGGCTGCGGACATCACCTTGTTCATATCGGGAATATCGGAATGGGCATTGAGATTGTCAGCAATATCGCGCAATTTACCGACAAATTCAGAATACTCTAATTCATTCAAAGGACCACTACGGCTCACCATTTGTATCCCAGCAAACAGCGCGGTATAGATACTGCCATGCGCGATTTCATCACGCTCCCCATCAATGGTCAGACCGATGAAATGCACAGGTTTTTTGCCTATGTACTTTAAGCTCATCGTCTCTTGCAATAATTTTTCACCACGTATTGGCGCTTCAAATTCCAAGGGGATAACGCAATCGATCAATTCATCGACAGAAAGCTCTCTTTCACTTGTCACCCTTGACGTTGTCGCTGGTGAGTCCTCATCTGGCGCGGCAGCGTTTGGGGTATCGTATTGCTGATCATGTAGTTGATCATGTAGCTGAGCAAATTGCGGTTCTTGACGCTCGCCAGGAATATCGCGCTGCATCAAAACGTCTTCATGCCCGCCTAAAAAAGCACGCTCAACACTCTTTCTGGCACGGTGTTCTTGCCATTTGTTGTAAGCAATCAAGGCCACAATAAAGATCACGCCAGCTGCGGCCAATCCCAACTCTAAACTAAACTTAAAATCTGTCATGCTCTCTATACCTCAGCGACTAAATTGACGGCCGACTCCATATCCACCGCCACAATACGTGAAACTCCCTGCTCCTGCATGGTGACGCCAATGAGTTGCTGCGCCATTTCCATCGCAATCTTATTATGGGAGATAAATAAAAATTGGGTATTTGCCGACATACGTTTTACCATATTACAGAAGCGTTCGGTATTAGAATCGTCGAGTGGTGCATCAACTTCGTCTAATAAACAAAAAGGCGCGGGATTTAACTGGAACATTGAAAACACCAAAGCGGTCGCTGTTAATGCCTTCTCACCACCCGATAACAAATGAATAGTGGCATTCTTCTTACCCGGCGGTTGCGCCATAACCTGTACGCCGGAATCCAAAATCTCGTCACCTGTCATCACTAATTTTGCCTGGCCACCTCCAAAAAGAATAGGAAATAATTCAGCAAAATGATGGTTGACACGATTAAAGGTATCTTGCAAAAGGTCGCGCGTTTCAATATCAATTTTATGTATCGCATCCTGCAAGGTGGTGATTGCTTCCGTCAAATCCGCGTATTGCGAATCCAAGAAAGTTTTGCGCTCAGTAGCTTGCTTGAGTTCATCCAAAGCAGCGAGATTGACCGCTCCTAGCGCTGCAATAGCGTTAGTCAATCGAGTGACCTCGCCCTGCAAATAAGAAGGTTTTAAATCCTCATGCAACTTGCTTTCTAAGGCCGCTTCATCGACCTCAAAATTCTTTAATTGCTCAGCAAATTGCTCTTGATTCAGACGCGCCGCTTGCTCTTTAAGTTGCAATTCCACGATACGATCGCGCTGCGGTTGCAGGCTACGTTCCACTTGCATTTTGGATTCTTCGGCATGGCGCAATTTTTGAGTCAAATGATCTAGTTCATGTCTGGCGTCGGCCAACACATGCTCTTGATCACTACGTTTCTCTAGCAAAGACTGCAACCCAGCATGCGCGGTTTGCTCATCCATACTTTCTAGTTCCAAGCGTCCTTGCTGCATATTCGCAAAGAGCTGCGAGGTCTGTTCGAGCGCGGTGGCAATATTGCGTTGTAATTCTTCGATTTTAACTCTATGCGATTTTTCAGCAAAACTCGCTTCTTGCGCCGCCAATTCCAAATCACGCAGGCGAGAACGAGCGTCATTGACATGCTGCTCTTTTTCTAAAAAGAGCGTCTGACCTTCCTCATGACTTTCTTGAAGGCGAGCGAGTTCGCTATCAAGTTCTTCAAATTTCTGTTCAGACTCAGCGCGCGCTAATGTTTGCTCTTGTTCTTGCTCAGCAATTTCACTTAAATCCGCAAATATCTGCGTACTGCGTTGAGCATAACGTTCCTGCACTTCGGCCAACTTCATATATTCAATTTGCAAGCCATGCACGGATTGGGTTAAGCCTGCTACGCGAGTTCGTAAAGCTTGCAAATTTTGTGTCGCTTGACTGAGTGTC
>JAIELM010000530.1 GCA_019752975.1 Undibacterium sp.
CATGGTAGGCGAATTGATCAATGGAGAAATCCATGAATATGATATTCACCCAGAAGATTTTGGCTTACAAATGGTCTCCAATCGCAGCCTCAAAGTCAGTGGAGCAGAGGAATCCAAAGCACGTATTTTAGAAGTATTGAACAACGTCGACGGAGCCGCCAAAGACATCGTGAGTTTAAACGCTGGCGCGGCGCTTTACGGCGCAGGAATTGCCACCACAATTGCAGAGGGCGTACAACGAGCGCAAGCAGTGATTGCCTCCGGAGCAGCCTTAAGCAAGTTAGAACAATTGGTCGAAGTGACGAAGCAGTTGGGCAAATAAACTGAAGCTGAGCTAAGCTACGCTGAACGTAGGGCAGAAAAGCGCAGCACCTACTGCCCTACGTAGTCGATACCGCACAAATAGCAGCAACACGATCAAGCACCACAATCAGGAACGAACCACCATGTCCGACATACTCAAGAAAATCCTAGAAGTCAAACACGACGAAATCGCTGTGGCTAAAAAATTTCAGAGTTTTGCTAGCCTACGCAGCGAAGTCGAAAGCGATCATGAGGCACGTCAAAATCTGCGAGACTTTGAAGCCAGCTTACGACAAAAAATCACACAAGGGCATGCCGCTGTCATCGCCGAAATCAAAAAAGCCTCACCTTCCAAAGGCGTATTACGAGAAGATTTTCGACCTGCAGAGATCGCCGCCAGTTACGCACAACACGGTGCAGCCTGTCTCTCGGTTTTAACCGATGAAAAATTTTTTCAAGGCAGTCCAGCCTATCTCCAGCAAGCACGTGCTGCATGCCAAATTCCAGTGCTCAGAAAAGACTTCATGATCGATCATTATCAAGTCTATCAAGCCAGAAGTTGGGGTGCGGACTGCATACTTTTAATCGTTGCAGCACTCGACACAGGACTCATGAAGGAACTAGAAAGCTGCGCCCATGAACTAGGCATGGATGTCTTAGTCGAAGTCCATAACGATGAAGAATTAGATGCTGCGCTCACATTGAAAACACCTTTACTCGGCATCAACAATCGCAACCTGCGTAACTTTGAAGTCAGTCTAGAAAATACGATTCAATTGTTACCACGTATCCCTCAAGAAAAACTGATCATCACCGAGTCGGGAATTATGAACCACGCCGACGTAAAAAAAATGCGCGGCCATCAGGTTCATAGTTTCCTAGTGGGAGAAACTTTTATGCGGGCAGATGATCCTGGTTTGGAATTGGCGAATTTGTTTTTTTGAAGTGGCCGAATAGATTGCCCTCAACGAGGCAAATTTTGTAGTGCGTAAATATCAAAATCAAGTGTATTATCGGTCAATGTTTTCCAAAAAAATTGACCATCTATTTTTGTATCCAACACCTACATTCTCATGTCCATCAAAATTCTCCAATCCCTCTTCGCTCAAAAATCTTGGGCAAACATGAAGTTGTTTCCCGTTGTAGCTTCAATGAGCGCTCTTGAAGCTTCCTCGCAACAAAACACCATCATTGAAATTTTGCATCATGTCTACATAGTAGATCGTATTTTTCGTGCACACTTGCTGGGTCATGAGCACGAATATACCACCACCAATACGAAGCCGACCCCAGATTTAACAGTGCTACAAAATGCCGTTGCAGAGAACGATGATTGGTTCGAAAAATACCTTGCATCCATCAGTGAATCGTCTCTAGCACAAGAGATTAGCTTCCACTTTACCGATGGCGATAGAGGAACGATGACTAGAGAAGAAATGCTCTTTCACCTCATCACCCATGGCGCTTGGCATCGCGGCGAGGTTGGGCAAATTTTGGAGAGTATTTTAATTCCTTCGCCACCAGATTCGCTGACCAAGTTTTTACATGCGACCGAGCCTGAACGAAGACGGTTAGCCTTATAAAACACCCTACTTTATGCGTAAAACAGAAGGTTTACACTGACGTTTTACTATATAGATAGTATTGATTTAGGTTCAAAAAACATGCGTAAATTTATTACTGAAGGCATAGGACTACCGAAATGGTCGTCACCGATTAGTCATGCCGTGGTCGTTGATAATACTTGTTATCTCAGCGGTCAATTGTCGATTAATTCAGAAGGTCAATATGTCCCAGGTACAATTGTAGAAGAAGCTGAACGGGCGTTCGAAAATCTATTTTGTGCTGTGCGTGCTGCTGGATTTTCTGTGGAGGATGTGAGTTTTATTGATATCGCTTTTGTAGACTTATCCGAACTTGATCAAGTCAATGAACTCTTCGCACGTCTTTTTTCAGAAGCTAGTCGCCCTGCTCGCACTGTATATCAAGCAGCGGCCTTACCTTACGGCGGTAAGATCAAAGTGACTGGTGTGGCGGTTCGAAGTATCGAGTGAATCGGGCGCGATGCATTGCGCCCATTATTACCTAGCCTAAGCTTTACGATATAGCCACCCCAACAAGAGGCCCAAACCAAGCGTGCGTACAAGATCGAAAGCGATCTGCTTAATGACTAAGGTTTCGGGTAAAGGCTGCACCACATAATAAATCATATAAGTTGGCACAATAGTGAGAAACGATAGCGCCAAGCCAAAACGCAAACCCTGCCCCAACCACGGCTTACTATCGCAACCACGCTCATAAATCCAGACTACACTGAACGCAATAAACACGTGTGCTAGCACCATCCACTGAAAATAGTTTTGACTATCGGCTTCACTTCGCATGATCGTCGGAAGCGCTGCATAATCGGAATGAAGTAATAC
>JAIELM010000198.1 GCA_019752975.1 Undibacterium sp.
TAGAGTAGATCCAATACAAATCCATCTCCATCCGCTTTTTACGAATGGACGTTTTTGCTGGTGAACGGTCAAAAGCTGGGATGAGTGGCTGAGTGGGAAATGCCAAGCTAGCCGAATTGACGACTCTGTTGATCGATACAAGAGCAGCTTATAGTCTAGAAAAAAATCGATGAAATAAATATTTTCCGAGTTTAACCTCGGTGAGAGTGCTAAATCGTGCAGTATAAACGAGGAAAATAAGCTGAACTCCATGCTTTACGCTGGGTCTTAGTTTGGCCGAGTTTGAGTAAGCACAGTGCATGACCCCACACATGACACAACTCGAATTCATTTTCAACTTGAAGGAATACCTATTATGCGTTTACCTATTTCACTCGCTGTTTTTTGTCTCTGTTCGTCCGCGATGGCGATCGATACTAATAGCATAAACAACGATAAATTTGCTCAACTGGGAGAACTCCTCTCGACACCGACTAGCGTTCGAACTGCGTCCGGCGCGCCTGGCCATGCCTATTGGCAGCAGCGTGCTGATTATAAAATTCGCCTCACTTTGGATGAAAATAAACGTTCAATTACAGGCTCTGAAAATATTCATTACCATAATAATTCACCAGATGTTTTACATTATCTTTGGGTGCAACTCGATCAAAATATTAACAGAGCCGATTCCGCTGCGAACAAGACTGTCGCCTTCCCTTCGCGAGACGCGTGGAAAAATCCAAGAGCGGTGAGTTTTGATCGACTGCGTGAAATGAATGAGCCGGATACTGCGAACGGCGGATTTAATATCCTCAGTGTGAAAACCAATGATGGCCAAACGCTCAAAGCCACTGTCAATGGCACCATGATGCGTATCGATTTACCGCAACCGCTAAAGGCAGGAGCGGATTATGTGTTCAATATTGATTGGAACTACAACATCGGTAACGGTGCAGTTAGAGGTGGTCGTGAAGGCTATGAATACTTCAAAGAAGACAAGAACGACATCTACCAAATTGCACAATTTTTCCCGCGTATGGCAGCTTATTATGATGCAGCAGGCTGGCAGCATAAACAATATCTAGGTATGGGCGAATTCACTTTAGAATTTGGCGACTACGACGTACAGTTGACGGTGCCAAGTGATCATATCGTTTCGGCGACGGGTGAGCTGGTGAATGCCGACAGTATTCTTAGCGCAACCCAACGCGAGCGTTTAAGCAAAGCGCGGACGGCGACTAAACCAGTGATTATCGTGTCGCAACAGGAAGCCGAAGCTGCAGAAAAAACCCACGCTACCAGCAATAAGACTTGGCATTTCAAGGCAAAAAATGTGCGTGATTTTGCTTTTGCCACTTCACGTAAATTTATCTGGGACGCGATGGGCTATAAGTCAGGTACGAGCAGCGGTCTAGCGATGTCGTTTTATCCTAAAGAAGCCAATCCTATGTGGGGGCAATACTCCACCCAAGCGGTAGCGCATACCATAGAACAGTACAATAAATATGCACTTGATTATCCGTATCCGGTAGCGCAATCGGTCAATGGCCCACAGCGCGGCGGGATGGAATATCCTATGATTTCTTTTAACACTGGACGCCCAACTAAGGATAAAAAAACCGGTGAACTAACTTATTCTAAGGGCTTAAAATACTTCATGATAGGTGTGATTATTCACGAAGTCGGACACAATTATTTCCCTATGATTGTCAACTCGGATGAGCGTCAATGGTCATGGATGGATGAAGGTATTAACTCTTTTTTACAGAGCTTGGCAGAGCAAGCGTGGGAGGAAGATTTCCCCGGTTCACGTGGTCAAATTACAGGCATTGCTGATTATATGCGCACACAAAATCAAGTGCCTATCATGACCAATTCTGAGCAAATCCCCGGCTCCCAATTTACCCCTAACGCCTACGCTAAACCTACTGCTGCCTTACATATTTTGCGCGAAACGATTTTGGGGCGTGAACTATTTGATTTTGCCTTTCGCGAGTATGCGCAACGCTGGAAATTCAAACGACCAACACCAGCCGATTTTTTCCGCACCATGGAAGATGCATCGGGAACAGATTTAGATTGGTTCTGGCGCGCTTGGTTCTACGGCACTGATGCGGTCGATATCAGCATCGATGGCATAGCGGAATACACCATGTCGACCAAAGATCCAGAAATCGAAAAAGCGTGGAAGCGAGCTCAGCATGCGGGAGAGCCGATTTCTACGATGAATCAAAAAGATAAAGGGGTATTACCACGTCGTTTAGATTCTCATCCTGAACTCAAAGATTTTTACAATGAGCATGATGACTTTACGGTGACCAACAAAGATCGCAACATGTACAGCGATGGTATGAAAAATCTCGAAGATTGGGAAAAGGAGCTTTTGAAGTCAGGTAAGCATTTTTACTTGGTCGATTTATCCAATGTTGGTGGGATTGTGATGCCTTTGATTTTGGAAATAGAATTAAAGAGCGGTAAGAAAATTGTCGAGCGTATTCCGGCAGAAGTGTGGCGTTACAATTCCAAAAAAATCACCAAGCTCATCGTCACCGATGAACCTATGGTAAGTCTGGTTCAAGATCCGTATTTGGAAACCGCCGACATCGACAACCATAATAACGCATGGCCACGTAAGATTAGCCAATCACGTTTGGAATTATTCAAAACGAGTCAACCTAGCGACATGATGATGGATTTTAAAACGCCGTTGAACACGGATGCCAAAGTGGAGAAGAAAGAGAATAAAT
>JAIELM010000094.1 GCA_019752975.1 Undibacterium sp.
TTGCTTGCGATGAGTGCAAATATACGCGACATTCTTTATTAGGAGAGATGCGAAGGACGGAAAGCGCTAGATTTTTTCCGCTCTACATCAAGCACAACACTAGCTCATCCCCAGCGCCAACAATACCTCCTCCCGATATTGGCGGCTACATGGCAACACCACTCCACTGTGTAAAATCAACTCGCCATCGCCTTTTTGTGCGGGCGAAAATTGCGCGATTTTATCCAAACGCACTAAGTAGCGGCGATGGCAACGCGCATAATCAGAACCTAGTCTTTGTAGCATAGCGGACAAAGTTTGCCGCCAAATATGCTGCGCCTCCATCGTATGAATTAAGACGTAATTGTCCGCCGTTTCCACATACAAAATATCGGCGACCGGCACAACTTTTATATGTCCACGATCAGCGATGATGAGAGGCGCACTTTTACGTTCATTTTGGCTTAATTGAAGTCGTGTGTTTAGCTTAGCGAGTGCACGTAAAAACCGTTCTTCATCATACGGCTTTAAGAGGTAGTCAATGGCATTCGCTTCAAATGCTTGTAAAGCAAATTGATCATAAGCAGTGACGAAGATAATGTTCGGTGCCGAACTTGCGCTAGTGATCTGCTGAGCGACACCTAAGCCATCGAGTTCTGGCATATGCATATCCAAAAATATCGCGTCAAAATCCTGTGCAGCTAAAACCTGTAAGGCCTCGACACCGTTTCTCGCTTCGGCCAAAAAACTCGGTGCCGCATGTTCAGTCAACAAACGGCGCAATTTATCCCGCGCTGGTGGCTCATCATCGACGATTAAAATACGCGGCCCGTTCATGGCGCAAGAATTTGTATCGGTAAGCGGATTGTTGTCATCACTCCAGCCAATGGTAAATCCATAATCGACAAACTTGCGCCTTCACCATACATCACCGCTAATCGTTGACGAATATTTGCTAAGCCTATCCCCGAAAGAGGTACTGTATGGCTCAATCTCCCAGCATCGTCTGCTACACTTAATTCCAAAGCGGCTTGTGTGAGTCGCGCCGTGATCGCTATGCGCGTCATTTCGGAACGCTGCTCTACCGTGTGTTTAAAGGTATTTTCTAAAATCGCCTGCAGGCACATCACTGGCACTTTACAAGCCAAACTCGCTTCATCAACATCCCAAATAAACGCCACCCTATCACTAAAACGCGCCTGCATCAGTGCAGCGTAAGCCCGCAGTAAACGCAGTTCTTGTTCCACGGTCGTTTCGACTTCCTCACCTAAATCTAAACTACCGCGCAACAGCTCACTCAATTGAGACAGCGCAGAATCCGCCGCCTTCACATTAGAATACATGAGCGAAGAAATCGTATTTAAAGCGTTGAACAAAAAATGTGGTTGAATTTGCTGAGTTAATCTTTGAATTTGCGCTTGCTGTAAGAGACGCTGCGCTTGCTCAACGCGCTCTCTTTCTTCTAGCACTATCGTATAAGAATGGACGCCAAACAAACTGACATAAAAGCTAGCAAAAAAAATGGTGAGCTTAATCGACTCATACAGCAAGACTTCCGACCAAGGCTCGTGGATGTAATTAGTGCCAAGCAAAGCATACACGGAGTGCCGTATGCTGAATGCCACGATCACAAAGACGACACAATTTAAAGGAAGCCATCGAAATAAACGCCAAAACCACCATCTAGGTGTACGCAATAGCACTTTATTCCCTAGCGCCGCCCGCTGCAAATAGAGAATTCCTAGCACCACGACGGTCGACGAGAGTTGCCAAACGATAGGTCGCCAAATTTCCGTACCACCACGATGCAAGTAGTCCTTCACCTCCACCGCGACGCCCAAAGTCCACATGATGAAATAGACGACGATCGCGGTGTGGTAGACAATTTTAACTGCGCGTTGTGTGCTCATATTTTACAGATAGGCTGAAGCGATGATTTAGGACTTACGCAAATTGCGCTGGCTAGACGCAGAGCCGAAGACAGTACTTTAGTAGGACAAGGCGACATGACGCTAGATTTCGACGCCTCAGCACGATCAATATGTCATCACTAAAATAGGTTTGCCGCAGCGTGCCTCATCACTGACCCAAATGCTTCTTCAAAAACGCTTCTAGTTTCAGGTAAAAATTTTTGCGATTTTCGCTATCGTAGAAGCCGTGCCCTTCAGAGCGCACATAAGTCCAATCAGGCGGATTGCCCGCTTTAATCAGAGCGTCACGCATGTCTTCGGCTTGAGCTAATTCTGTGGTTTTATCTTTGCCTCCGTGTACCATCATGACAGGAATTTTGATTTGATCGGCATGATGGGAGGGGGAGATTTTTGCTAACTCCAGCGGGTCATTTCCCATGGTTTTTTCAAAATAATGAGTCGTCTTGGTACTAGCCTTTTCTTTCTCTTGCGTGTAGATGCTTGCGAGATCGTAAATCCCCGCATAACCTACTGCGCACTTAAACAATGTCGGTTCCTTTATGGCCAACATAAACGAAGCATAGCCACCAAAACTAGCGCCAAAAGTACAAGTTCTTTCTGGATCAATGCCCTCTTGCGTGTTCGCCCATTTAACGCCGTCAATCAAGTCATTGATGATTTTACCGCCCCACTCCTTCCAACCAGCAGAAACATAATTCATTCCACGTCCGCTAGAGCCGCGATAATTTACTTGTAAAACCGCGTAACCACGGCTGGCCAAAAATTGGGCATCGTCGTCGAAATACCAATTATCACTAACATTGAAAGGAC
>JAIELM010000212.1 GCA_019752975.1 Undibacterium sp.
GCGGCATGACGGGAGTGGTGGCATTGGAATCGAGGTAGATGACGCGTGGTGAGATGGACATGGTGAGTAAATGATTGATGTTATGAGAGACTATTGGGAGTCACGTTTGGTTTCGCCATGACCTTGGTCTAGCCATGTGAGTAAGGCATTTTTGTCTAAGCCCTTAGAATAGAGAAAACCTTGAGCATGATTACAACCGAAACTAAGGAGGGCGAGTTTTTGCTCTTCTGTTTCTACACCTTCGGCGATGATTTCTAAATTGAGACTTTGACTTAATTGGACGATCATCTTGGCGATGCTGGCTTCTTCATTACCTCGAGAAATTTCCGAGACGAAGGCGCGATCGATTTTTAATTTGTCGACATTGAGTTTTTGTAGTTGGCTTAGCGAAGAAAATCCTGTGCCAAAATCATCAATTGAGATGCGCATACCCAAGGCCTTTAATTTTTGCAAGGAGTTGGTCAGGATCTCAGGATCTGTCATCGCCATCGATTCGGTGATTTCCAATTCGACTTGATGTGGCGGCGCTTTGCTGTCACGTAGCGCACGTTCTATCATTTGTAAAAAAAGCGGATGAGAGAATTGTGCTTGCGAGACGTTGATCGCCATCCGAAAATCTCGATAACCATGTTCGCGTATTTTCACCAATTCAAAACAAGCACTACGTAATACCCACTCACCAATATTGATGATCAGTCCAGAGTATTCCGCAATCGGGATGAATTGATTCGGTGAAATGAATTTTCCATCGTTCGTTTGCCAACGTAATAAGGCCTCTGCACCCATCGTTAGCCCGGTTAACATATTCACTTGCGGTTGATATACCACAAATAGGCGCTCGGTATCAAAAGCGGTACGTAACGCATGCATCATGCGCACCCGTTCACGAATTTCTACACCCATATCTCGAGTGAAATAGCTGTAGCTTGAGCGATGCTCTGCCTTGGCTTTCTTTAAGGCGATATTGGCGTCTTTTAAGGCTTCCGACCCACTTAATTCGTATTCGGAGAATTTGACTAAACCCAAAGTCGCTGACAGCTGCACTTGCTGCTGATCGGCGATAAAAGGATGAGCAAAAAGCGCTAAAATCATCTCCGGTGAAACCACAACTTCATGTCCCAAAAGCGCAAAAATATCATTGCCTATGCGGGCGATTTGACAATGTTCACCAAAATGACTTTGCAGTCTTTTGCCTATCGAGCTTAATAAAAAATCGCCGAATTGGTGACCGAGTGCGTCGTTGGTTTCGGCAAAGTGATCGATGTCAATTAAGGCGAGTACGCTTTCCGATTTACGTGGCGATTGTAAGGTTTCTTGTAAATTTTGGAGTAATTGCAGTCGGTTTGCCAGTCCGGTTAAGGGATCGAAAAATGCCAAATTGTGCATATGCGATTTGAGCAGTACATTATTTAAACAAACCGAGACATTGCTGCAATACATATCAACTAAATGCGGATCAATATGTCTGGATAACACACCGCATTGCAAATACACCGCCATACTAGTGCTGCCGACATTTTCTACATATAAGACGGTCTCATGAGCGTGATACAAATGGCGTTTTTCAAAAAAAGCTTTTTGTATCAGCGCTTGTAGCGGTCCGCTTGGAAACTGAGGCAGATTTTGCTTCAGTTCTTGCACTTCTCGGTCAGCATATGCGCCGCTACCTGTGATGATTTGCAAGCCAGATAAGCGATCACTATTTTCTAGGAGACTGGCTCCCGCTTGAAATAAACAAACCAGCGAAGAGGGCTCAGTATCTAAATCGAACAATGTGTTCACCTGCGTGATAATCGCTTGGGCGAACATCGTCAGGTTTGAAAAAGTCATTAATTCTGTGCTGGCGTGGATAATGTGTTCCAAGCCGCGTTTGCTGGTGGAAATGGCGCGTATTTGATGATATGAGCGAACAGAAGAAGCGACGGTGGTGTATAACTTTGCTTGGGTTAATTCTGTTTTGCTCTTGTAGTCATTGATGTCGTAATCGCGTATTGCTTCCATTTCAGGCGCGTAACCAGCTTGTCCAGTGCGCAGAATGATACGGGTCTCAGTGAGCGCCAAGGTGTTGCGAATATAGTCCACCAATTTCAGACCTGTATCATCTTCGCCCATGACGACGTCAAGTAAAATGACCGCGATGTTTTGGTGATGTAGTAGTACTTGCCTAGCTTCTGTGAGTCCGTAGGCGTGCAGGAAATGCAGTTTTCTTCCTAAAATAAGAATATTATTTAAGGCAAACATGGTCGCTGAGTGAACATCAGGATCATCATCGATGATGAGGATGTTCCAATCGTCGAGGAGAGGATGCGCATTGCTATCGACGAGTGCTGTTTCCTCGTCGATAAACCTTAAAACATCATCTTGATCCTCGTGATTCATAGCGACCCTAAATTCTAACGATAAGATTATATTTACAAAATTTCGCTGGCGTGATCCGCCAAACGTGAACGCTCACCACGTGCTAGCGTGATATGGCCACTATGCGACCAACCTTTGAAACGATCTACCACATAGGTCAAACCACTTGAACCTTCAGTTAAGTAAGGCGTATCAATTTGCGCGATATTACCTAAACAGATAATTTTGGTACCTGGACCGGCGCGAGTGACCAAAGTCTTTACTTGTTTAGGTGTGAGATTTTGTGCTTCATCGATAATCAAGAACTTATTAACGAAAGTCCGCCCACGCATAAAATTGAGTGACTTGATTTTAATTTTAG
>JAIELM010000021.1 GCA_019752975.1 Undibacterium sp.
TTGCCTTTCATTCTGTATTTGTTGGATCAGAGTTTGCAAAGTGAGGCTAGCTTCGGCATGCTGCAACTTTTTGCCTCTGGTATTTGCGTGAAGCTGGTATTGCTGTCCTTGGTTTGGGCTTACTTACATCACTTTTGCGCTGGTGTACGCCATCTGCTGATGGATTTTCATATGGGCTTGGACAAGGATCGTTCGCGACAATCGGCGGTGATCGTCTTGGTGATTAGCTTAGGCTTGGCAGCTGTTGTTGGTTTGAAAATGTTTGGAGTATTCTGAGATGGCAAATAACGAATTGTATAAAAACATCGGCGCTAAGCGCATCGTTGTAGGTGCTAGTTACGGATTGCGTGATTGGATGGCGCAACGTGTGACGGCAATTTTGATGGCGCTGTATACCATAGTTGTATTGGCTTTGTTTTTAACTGGTACACGATTCACTTACGAAGCATGGTCTGGGGTATTTGCCATGCAGTGGTTTAAATTGTTGACATTCACGGTGATTGTGGCGTTGCTAGTGCACGCTTGGGTTGGTATGCGTGATATTTGGATGGATTATGTAACGCATTCAGTGGTTTTGCGTTTGTTGTTTCAGGTCGCCAGTATTGTTTGGCTGATCGTTAGTGCAGGCTATGCCGCACAGATTTTGTGGAGAGTTTAAGTGGTCGCATCTAATTTTATGAATAAATCTGCTATCCCTTCGCGCCGATTCGATGCAGTGATTATCGGTGCTGGTGGCTCTGGTATGCGCGCCTCTTTGCAGCTGGCTGAGGCGGGCTTGAACGTCGCTGTGCTTTCCAAGGTTTTTCCAACGCGTTCTCATACCGTTGCTGCTCAAGGCGGTATTGGCGCTTCTTTGGGGAATATGTCTGAAGATAATTGGTTCTGGCATATGTTTGATACCGTCAAAGGTGGCGACTATTTGGGCGATCAAGACGCGATTGAATTTATGTGTCGGGAGGCGCCAAAAGTGGTGTATGAACTCGAACATTTTGGTATGCCGTTTGATCGCAATGCCGACGGTACTATTTATCAACGCCCGTTCGGCGGACATACTGCGAACTTTGGTGAGAAGCCGGTGCAGCGCGCTTGCGCGGCCGCCGATAGAACCGGCCACGCTTTGCTGCATACGCTGTATCAACGCAATGTTCGTGCTCGTACACATTTCTTCGTTGAATGGATGGCGATTGATCTGATCCGCGATGCCGAAGGGGATATCTTGGGCGTGGTCGCGTTGGAGATGGAAACTGGCGAAGTGATGATGCTGGAAGCCAAGCAAACGATTTTTGCTACCGGTGGCGCAGGGCGTATTTTTGCTGCCTCCACCAATGCATTTATCAATACTGGCGACGGTATGGGGATGGCAGCGCGTGCAGGTTTGCCTTTGCAGGATATGGAGTTTTGGCAGTTCCATCCTACCGGTGTGGCTGGTGCAGGTGTCTTGATTACTGAAGGTGTGCGCGGTGAGGGCGGTATTTTGATTAATAGTCAGGGCGAGCGTTTCATGGAACGTTATGCACCTACTTTGAAAGATTTGGCACCACGTGATTTCGTCTCCCGCTCTATGGATCAAGAGATCAAAGAAGGTCGTGGTTGTGGTCCAAATAAAGACCATGTGATGCTCGATTTACGTCACATTGGCGCCGATACTATCCAAAAACGCTTGCCTTCGATTTTGGAAATTGGTCATAAATTTGCCAACGTCGATGCAACTAAAGAACCGATTCCTGTAGTGCCAACGATCCATTATCAAATGGGTGGTATTCCTACGAATATTCATGGTCAGGTGGTTTCCACTAAAGACGGTGTCAACACGGTAGTGAATGGACTGTATGCGATCGGCGAATGTGCTTGTGTGTCTGTGCATGGAGCGAATCGTTTGGGTACCAATTCTTTACTTGATTTGCTGGTCTTTGGACGAGCTGCTGGTAATCATGTAGTCGCTAGTAATTTGAAAACGCGTAGCAATAAAGATTTGTCGAAGGATGCCGCTGATTTGGCTCTGTCTCGTTTAGCTAAGCTGGAAGCGAGTACCGGTGGAGAGCGCGTACAAGACGTGGCCAATGCTATTCGCAGCACGATGCAACAATACTGCGGCGTGTTCCGAACTGATGAGTTGCTGCAAACTGGCTACACTAAGATCATGGAGTTAGACGAGCGTCGCAAACATGTTTCGTTTAAAGATAAATCCAAAGTATTTAATACTGCTCGTGTGGAAGCGCTAGAGTTGGATAACCTGATTGAAACCGCCAAAGCGACCATCACCTCCGCCAACGCACGCAAAGAATCCCGTGGTGCCCATGCCCATAGGGATTACGAAAAGCGCGATGATGAAAACTGGATGAAGCACACCTTGTGGTACTCAGAGGGTAATCGCTTGGATTACAAACCGGTAGTTACTAAGCCGTTGACGGTTGAAACTTTCATACCCAAAGCGAGAACCTTCTAATGGATGCCTCTAGCTATCCAAGTTTTGGATATGTCGTATCGTTGCAAAGCTAAACAATACCGAGGTATTGCTAGGTTTTGCGCCTTACACCGTATCTTCATAATTGAATTTCTAGAGCATCCATTTTGAAACAAACATAGAGAATAATATGGCACGCACACTACAATTTAAAATTTATCGCTACGATCCGGATAAGGATGCTAAACCTTATATGCAAGACTTGACGGTTGAGCTGCAAGATACAGACAAGATGTTATTAGACGCACTGCAG
>JAIELM010000155.1 GCA_019752975.1 Undibacterium sp.
AAACAGAGACACAGAGAAAGACTAAAAACGAAGAGGAAGTTGTCGTGTTTTTTCATTCTTCCTCTGAATCACTGTGTTGAGGAGGGGAAATTTTTCATCGCACTTGTTACATCGATCGACTAGTCAAGAATCACGTTAAAATGCCGCATTCCTTCTTATAAAAACACCCTATGCCACAAAAACAATTTGATCTCATCGTCTTCGATTGGGATGGCACTTTGATGGACAGTACTTCTGTTATCGTCAAATGTATACAAGCGGCGGCCAAAGATCTGGGTCTGCCTATTCCTGATGATCGCTCGGCTGCCCACGTAATTGGTCTCTCCATGTTCGCTGCAATGGAAGCAGTGTTGCCGGGCATAGACCCACAATATTATCCTCGTATGGTTGAGCGTTTTCGATATCACTATGCGATTCTCGATCAGGAACCAGCTTTATTTTCTGGCGCGGTGGAGATGCTAAACGCGCTTTCCCAAGAAGGGTATTTTTTAGCGGTCGCTACGGGGATGAGTCGCGTGGGTTTAAATCGTGCCATGGATAATGCTAAGCTGCTTTCTCGTTTTGATGCCACGCGCTGCGCCGATGAAACTTTTTCTAAGCCGCATCCCGCGATGTTGCATGAACTTACCCGCGAGTTGGGGCAAGAGATGGGACGAACTTTAATGATAGGCGATACCACTCATGATTTGCAGATGGCAATCAACGCTGGTGCCTCTGCGTTAGCGGTGGAGTACGGCGCACACGACGCCGCGTCTTTGCATAAATTGGCGCCAATCTACTCTGCAAGAAATCTTAATGAGCTGCATCAATGGCTGATAGAAAACGCTTAGTTGGATAAAATGATGAACCAGATTTTTATTTGCAATTCAGAAGAAGTATTAGAAGGTGGAAAGGGCGTGCGTTTTCCACTTTTGGCTGGCATCGATCCCAGCACTGGTTTTGTGGTACGTTACGATGGAGAAGCGCACGCTTATCTCAATCGCTGCGCTCACGTCCCAGTAGAGCTTGATTGGGCGCCGGGTGAATTTTTCGAAGGTAGTGGGCTCTATATTATGTGCTCGACGCATGGCGCGATCTATGTTCCTAGCACTGGTCATTGTACCGGTGGACCATGTCGCGGCGGACGATTGCGTAAAATCAAAATTAGTGAAATCGACGGAAAGATTTTTTGGGAGGCGGATGATTATTTGCATGCGCCGCCGGAAGTGCCAGAAGCCAAAATTTCCCCATAGAATCCAGTTTGATTTTTTTAATCCCTACAGTCGTTTAGATAGTTAAAATTTTCTTTGAAATTTTCAGCGGACAGACTATATTGAGGGCGTAACTGGTTCAAACGAGGAGGTCAATATACATAAATTTCTTTGTATTTCAGACGGTTGGAATTTGAGCTCCGGTTGTGGTCTTATCGCCGGTTATGTATGAAGTAGATGGTTCTTTTTTTGGTATCTAGTTTGGTCGCAGTTGAGTTTTATGTAGGTCTTTTTTGTTGGAACAATTTGAGAATTGCCCCCCGATGCGTGTTAGGTCGGTACAGAGGCTTCTAATAAGCCCCCAGCGTAAAAAAGCGATGATTCCGATCATCGCTTTTTGCTTTGTTGTACTTTGTAGTGTAAGAGATTGTGTAAGAAAATACGCAAAAATTGCGCTAGATCAAGTGAAGTGTAGGCGCTTGTTTTATCATGGGTCTATGCGCATCGCTACTCATTTCCCCTCCCTCAGCTTACGTTTGTTTTGGCCTTTTGGTCGAAGCGAAGCGTGTTTGTGTTTTCATTGTGGCGAGAGTATGTCAAAAAAACGGTCACTAACTATTTTTTTTCAAAATGAGGAACGAGTAGTTTGCTGCCACGCCTGTCTTGCAGTACTCAGTGCGATAGAGAAAACCGGCTTGGCGCAGCAATATACGCAGGCGAAAGCTTTGCTATGATCGACCCTGCCAGCACTACAAAGTTGCAAATGACTACGCTTCATATTGGTGGCTTACGCTGCGCCGCCTGCGTGCAGCTGATTGAATTTAGTGTGCGTCAGATGGAAGGAATTCAATTTTTTCGCATCAATCCTTTGTCCCAAAAAGCGGAGTTGCGCTGGCAAGAGGATTTGATTAGCCTTAAGCAGATTTTGCTGAGTATCTCCAAGCTAGGCTATTCCGCTTTTCCCAGTGCCTTTGCTTTAGGCGACTTCCAAGAAAAAGAAAAGAAGCGGGCTCTGTGGCGTTTATTCGTCGCCGGTTTTGCCATGATGCAAGTGATGATGTATGCCTTTCCTGCCTACTTAGTTCCAGAGGCGATGGTCAACGGAGACCTTACCCCGGATTTGGATCGCTTGCTTAAATTTGCTAGCTTGTGCCTTACTTTGCCGGTGATGTTTTTTTCCGCTGTCCCCTTTTTTAAGGGCGCTTGGCGCGACCTGGCCCAACGCCATGTAGGGATGGATGTGCCAGTGGCGTTGGGAATAGTGTTAACTTTTTGTGCGAGTGTGTGGGCGAGTATATTTGGTGGTGCGGTGTATTTTGACTCTGTCATTATGTTTGTGTTTCTGCTTTTGGGCGCGCGTTACATAGAGGAAAATGTCAAACAGAGGACGCTTTCTGCCTTGCAAGTACTGAGTCAAATACGTCCTAGCTTTGCACAAAAAATATTGCATTAAATAAGCATCAAATTCTGCAATAATAATCCCGGGTCTCTCAGAGTAGCTATCAAATGAAAATAAAGTAGC
>JAIELM010000051.1 GCA_019752975.1 Undibacterium sp.
ACGGAAGAACATGTCAAGCAACTCGCCAATTGGCGTGCAAATGCGGCCAGAACCGATGAAATCCCTTTCGTAGTTTCTCGCGTTGTTCTACAAGATTTCACTGGTGTTCCCTTGCTTGCTGACTTAGCCGCAATGCGCAATGTGGCGGCCAAACAAGGTAAAAATCCTAAAAACATCGAACCTTTAGTACCTGTCGATTTAGTAGTCGATCACTCCGTCACTATTGATCATTTCCGCGAAAAGAAAGCGCTGGATTTGAACATGAAATTGGAATTCCAACGCAATAACGAACGTTATCAATTCATGAAATGGGGTATGCAAGCTTTCGATACTTTCGGCGTCGTTCCTCCGGGTTTTGGTATTGTCCATCAAGTCAATCTAGAATACTTGGCGCGTGGTGTACACAAGGCAAAAGAAGGTAAAAATGAAGTTTATTATCCCGACACTTTAGTTGGCACAGATTCTCACACTACCATGATTAACGGCATAGGCGTGGTGGGCTGGGGCGTGGGTGGTATCGAAGCAGAAGCGGGCATGTTAGGCCAACCAGTATACTTTCTCACTCCCGACGTAGTAGGCGTGAACTTAACCGGCGCAATGCGCGAAGGCTGTACCGCTACCGATTTGGTTTTGACAATTACCGAAATGCTGCGCAAAGCGAAAGTGGTCGGCAAGTTCGTCGAATTTTTCGGCGAAGGCACTCGTACTTTGTCCTTAACTGACCGCGCCACTATCGCAAATATGGCACCAGAATACGGCGCGACCATGGGTTTCTTCCCAGTCGATGAAGCGACTATAGACTACTTCAAAGGTACAGGCCGCACCAAAGCAGAGATTGATGCCTTCGAAACCTATTTCAAAGCGCAAAAAATGTTTGGTGTACCAAAAAAAGGGGACATCGATTACAGCGAAGAATTGTCTTTGAATTTATCCACCGTTGCACCGTCTATCGCTGGACCAAAACGTCCACAAGACCGTATAGAAATCGGCCATGTCAAAGCCAATTTCACTGAATTATTCAGTAAGCCTACGTCTGAAAATGGCTTCAATAAAAAAGCCGAAGACTTAAACACGGTCTACACTAACTCGGACGGCATCAAAGTGAAAAACGGCGACATCCTCATTGCCGCCATCACCTCCTGCACCAATACCTCCAACCCTAGCGTCATGTTAGCCGCTGGTTTATTAGCGAAAAAAGCGGTAGAGGCTGGCCTAAAAATTGCCCCGCATATCAAGACTTCTTTAGCGCCAGGATCCCGCGTAGTAACCAAGTATTTAGAAGCCGCGGGTCTATTACCCTACATGGAAAAACTCGGCTTTGGCGTGACTGCTTATGGCTGCACCACCTGTATCGGCAACGCTGGCGACTTAACTCCAGCGATGAACGAAGCCATTGCCACCAACGACATCGTCGCCTCCGCCGTATTGTCAGGCAACCGCAACTTTGAAGCACGGATCCATCCAAATATTCGCTCTAACTTCTTAGCCTCACCACCTTTAGTCGTTGCTTACGCTATCGCGGGCAACATGACAAAAGACTTGATGACAGAACCCGTTGGTCGCGTCAAAGGCAAAGACATTTTCTTGGGTGACATCTGGCCAAGCAGCGCAGAAGTTAACAAATTAATGAAGTTCGCGATGAACTCCAAAGTCTGCAAAGAAAATTACGCTGACGTCAAAGCCGCACCTGGCAAATTGTGGGAAGGCATCACTGGCGTAGCTGAAGGCCAAGTTTACAACTGGCCAGCCTCCACCTATATCGCCGAGCCACCTTTCTTCGCAGACTTCACCATGGAGCCAAAAGCGGCAGCAACAGGCATCACTGGCGCACGTGCCTTAGGCGTATTCGGTGACTCCATCACCACCGATCATATTTCTCCAGCAGGTTCAATTAAAGAGTCCAGTCCAGCCGGAAAATGGCTCAAAGAAAATGGCGTATTAAAAGCTGATTTCAACTCTTACGGCTCACGTCGCGGAAATCACGAAATCATGATGCGCGGCACTTTTGCAAACGTGCGTATCAAAAACTTGATGATCCCAGCCAAAGAAGACGGCTCCAGAGTCGAAGGTGGTGAAACCCTGTTCCAACCTACGGGCGAGGCAATGGCCATCTACGACGCAGCGATGAAATATGTAGCCGAAGGTACGCCAACCATGATCTTTGGCGGTGAAGAATACGGCACTGGTTCCTCTCGTGATTGGGCAGCTAAAGGCACTCAACTATTGGGCGTGAAAGCAGTCATCGCTAAATCTTTTGAGCGCATCCATCGTTCCAATTTAGTCGGCATGGGCGTCTTACCACTGCAATTCCTAGGCAAAGACAGCGTAGATTCTCTAGGCATCACCGGAAAAGAATCCTACGACTTAAAAGGCATAGAGAACGACATCAAACCGCAACAAGAAGTCACACTAGTCATTCACCGCACTGATGGTAGTTCACAAGAAGTGAAAGTGTTATTACGCATTGATACACCAATCGAAGTCGATTACTACAAGCACGGTGGAATTTTGCCTTTTGTACTGAGACAATTGTTGTCAGCTTAAGCGGCCGTGGTCTACTGATAGAGCCGAGTAAACCTAAGGTTTTGGTTTGATCGGCTTGCAGTAAAAAGGAATGAATTCGTGAGAATCCATTCCTTTTTTCATATTGTCCTTTTAGTGGGTGTGGGAACTCAGAGTCACCATTACCACCCGATAGGGACCCA
>JAIELM010000456.1 GCA_019752975.1 Undibacterium sp.
TGGGCGCAAATCAATGGGCGCGATGAATTGCCCATCCCACAAAAAGTAGAACTCGATGCCTACTATTTAGCGCATCAATCTTTTTTATTGGATGTGAAGATTTTGTGGATGACGTTTTTCAAAGTAATTAAACGTGATGGAGTAACACATTAATGATGTTCTCTCTCATCGCCCTTCCTCGATTACAAAAACAGATCATTGCTGGTGTGTTGGATGCTTTCTTCTTGCCCTTAACTTTTATCTTAGCGATTTTCGTCCGCTACGAAACTTTAAATATTGAATTACTGTCGCACTATTTTTGGTTAATCGTGGCGGTACCCGGGTTCTCTATTCCTATTTTTATACGCATGGGTTTATATCGTGCAGTGATACGCTACATTGATCAAAAAATGGTAAATGTAGTGGTGATTGGTGTCTGCCTATCCGTATCCGCGCTGGCACTCCTTAGCTTTATGGTGCAGATGACTGGCATTTCACGATTTGTTTTTATTATTTATGGCTCCGGCGCGATTCTCTACGTAGGAGCGAGTCGTTTACTGGCACGCGCCTATTTATCTGGCCTACATCAAAATCCCAATAGCATCAAAATCGCCATCTACGGCGCGGGGAAAGGCGGCGTGCAGCTGGCCAATGCACTTCGTGTCAACGAGGAATATGATTGCGTCGCGTTCATCGATGACAATCCAAATAAACAAGGCTCGTCCATAGCCGGAATCAAGGTGGTAGCGCCAGCAACAATTGCACAACTCATTCGACAATTTCAAATCAAAGAAATTCTCTTAGCCATGCCCACGATTTCCAAGTCGCGCCAAAAAACTATTCTCGACCAATTAGAAATTCACAAACTGCGCATCAAAGTCACTCCTTCAATCAAAAGCCTAGTCAGTGGAGAATTGCGGGTGCAAGATATACGCGACGTGGAGATAGAAGACTTGCTAGGGCGCGATCAAGTTGAGCCTGATCAATCACTACTTGCCCTATGCATCAAGGACCAAAACGTGATGGTAACTGGTGCTGGTGGCTCCATAGGTTCTGAACTCTGTCGGCAAATTTTACAGCAACGCCCTGCCCGCTTGGTCTTACTGGATATGTCGGAATTTTCTCTGTACAGCATAGAACAAGAATTAAGTGCTTTGCGTGACCAGTTAGGAATAGACTGCGAGATCACTCCCTTCTTAGGTTCTATACTCGATAGCAGCAAGCTTGGGAAGATTTTCAACAGCTTTGAAATCGACACTTTATACCACGCCGCCGCTTATAAACATGTGCCGCTAGTCGAACATAATCCTATCGAAGGTATACGTAACAACGTCTTAGGTACGTTGACACTCGCGCAGGCCGCGATGAAGGCTAAGGTCAAACAATTTGTATTAATTTCGACCGACAAAGCAGTACGCCCAACTAACGTCATGGGGGCAACTAAGCGTCTAGCCGAATTAATTTTACAAGCCAATGCGAGTCGGCAAAATGCCACCAGATTTTGCATGGTCCGTTTTGGCAATGTGTTAGGTTCTTCGGGTTCGGTAGTACCGCTATTTAGAAAGCAAATTATGCAGGGCGGCCCGATCACACTGACGCACTTAGAAATCACGCGCTACTTCATGACCATACCCGAAGCGGCGCAATTAGTCCTACAAGCAGGTGCAATGGGAACCGGTGGCGATGTCTTCGTATTAGATATGGGAGAACCAGTACGTATCATCGATCTCGCTAGACGTATGGTGCACCTATGCGGCTTAGAAGTAAAATCCGAGGCTCACCCAGAAGGAAGTATAGAAATATGCGACGTTGGTCTACGCCCTGGAGAAAAATTATACGAAGAACTACTCATAGGCGACAATGTCAGCAGAACCACACACCCATTGATTATGCGTGCGCAGGAATCCATGCTCTCCTGGGAACAATTACAAACGGCCTTACAAAATTTAAGCCTAGCCTGCCAACATTTTGATTACGAAAAAGTTCGCAGCATACTTCAGGAAACCGTCGCCGAATATCAGCCACAGTGTGGAATAGCAGATTTTATTTGGAACACGCAAAAACTGAAAACCTCTGAGCATAGCGATGCAACACACTACAACACAGAGACTCAGAGGAAAAACAAAGAATAGCTATTCGCCCTCAGGCTTTTATACAAGCTATCTTTCCCATATTTTTACTCTATTTGAATACCATGTCCTTACTCTCAAAAACCATCTTCAAAGCCTACGACATCCGCGGCATCATAGACAAAACTTTGGATGCCGAGGTCGCTCACTTAATTGGACAAGCTTTCGGTACAGCCGCCCTAGCCAAAGGTGAAACCACCGTCATCATAGGCCGTGATGGTCGACTCTCTGGCCCTGCCTTATCGACCGCACTGGCGCAGGGTCTACAAGCGACCGGCATCAAGGTCATCGACCTCGGCATAGTGGCGACCCCCATGGTGTATTTCGGCACCCATGTGCTCGGCGCAAATTCTGGCATCATGGTCACAGGCAGCCACAATCCACCGGACTACAATGGCTTTAAAATGGTACTCGCTGGCGAAGCGATTTACGGCGATACCATACTGGCACTCTACCAAACTATCGTGGATCAACAATTCGCGGTCGGTACCGGAAGTTACAGCACACACGATATCAAAGCCAGCTACCAAAATCGTATCGTCACCGACGTCAAGCTCCATCGTCGGATGAAGATTGCGATAGATTGCGGCAAC
>JAIELM010000377.1 GCA_019752975.1 Undibacterium sp.
GCATTTAAGGCGTTTTCAATTTGTTCTTTAGCGACGTTGATAATCGCCCCCTGAACTTTGCGCTCCTCTGGCGCCAACTTGCCTAACGCTTTCATATGCTCGGTTACTTGACCGGCTTTACCTAGATAAAGGGCTTTGGCGTTCTCTAGGGCGGCAGCGTCTTGCGCCGCGGCGAAATTGTCTATAGCTTGTGTAACGATGTTATCTAAAGGGTTCATGCGTTTTCCACTTTTTGGGAAGGGTAAAAGTTCAAATTATTCACAAAAAATGATCGTGCTATTCATGCCGTCTTTCCAGCGAAAGCCGGAACCCAGAGCAGCAATCCATAAAGCGTGCGCTAAGCGCATTTTTTTAAATACTGGGTTCCCAAAAAATCATGCGAGAAAGACGGCTAAAAAACAAAGACCAACACAAAAATATTCAGACAAGATTTTTCCCTACGCTGTCCAAAATACTTTTGTGTAAGTCCTTCTAAAAACAAACGGGGCACAGGAATCAACCTCTGCCCCGCTCGTACTTCTTTACTCCTTAATGCGCTAAAGCGAATTAAGCAGCCAATGTTGCTTTAACTTGATTGACAATCGCAGCAAACGCTGGCTTGTCCATCACTGCCATATCGGCTAGGACTTTACGATCGAGTTCGATGTGCGCTTTTTTCAAGCCGTTCATGAACACGCTGTAAGTCATACCGTGTTGACGGGATGCAGCATTGATACGGGTAATCCACAATGCGCGGAACACACGTTTTTTGTTACGACGATCGCGGTACGCGTATTGACCAGCGCGCATAACTGCTTGCTTGGCGATACGATATACCTTACTACGACGACCACGATAGCCTTTGGCTAGATCGAGAACTTTCTTATGACGGGCACGAGCGGTAACCCCACGTTTTACTCTAGGCATGATAACTCCTTAAAATAGAGAGGTTGGGTTAAGCGGTAGGCATCATGCGCATGACTGATGTAACGTCAGCTGCATTGACATTCGTAATCCCGCGCAATTGGCGTTTACTTTTCGTGGTCTTTTTTGTCAAAATGTGACGCTTGAAAGCATGACCACATTTAACAGTACCACCTGGGCGTACACGAAAGCGCTTCTTTGCAGAGCTCTTGGTTTTCATTTTAGGCATAAATCTCTGTCTTAACGACAGCTCCTTAATTTGTGATCATAGGTGGCAGCAATCTCGCTACTCTTGGATGCCTATTTCTCACTTATATAAAAGCCATTTTCAAAAAAACGAAAATGGTTTTTAGATTCTTTGATTCAAATACTCAATTTTCAAGGTGGTTCGAGAAATTCAATTATAGGGATGCAGTGCAAGGCGCAAAGCACAGCAATATGTCAATATTGCGCGCATTTGCAACGCCGCAATGCGCCCTAGAATTGGATTTATCGAATCACCAACTATTTCTTCTTCTTAGGCGACAGTATCATCACCATCTGACGGCCTTCCATCTTCGGGAACTGCTCAACTTGTCCTACCGGTTCCAGATCCACTTTCAAGCGTTCCAACATGCGCATACCGATTTCTTGATGCGCCATCTCACGCCCACGGAAGCGTAAAGTGATTTTAGTCTTATCGCCGTCGTCTAAGAACTTAGTAAGATTACGCAACTTAATGTTGTAATCACCGTCATCAGTACCTGGACGGAATTTAACTTCCTTAACCAGTACAATTTTTTGCTTAAGCTTAGCTTCATGCGCCTTCTTTTGCTCAGAATACTTAAACTTGCCGTAATCCATCAATCGGCAAACTGGCGGTTGCGCGGTTGGCGCGATTTCCACCAAATCGACGTTAGCTTCTTCAGACAAGCGAAGAGCCTCGCTCAATTTAACGATGCCCAATGGCTCGTTCTCAACGCCGGATAGGCGCACTTCTGGCGCGGTAATTTCCCCGTTGATGCGATGTGACTTATCGGTAGCTATTGTAATTTCCTTCAAAAGTGGACTTGCGAAATTGTGCCAGCGGATTTAAAAATTGCTGGGACGGCTTTACGCATGTCCATTAAAAATAAATAGGCTGTGCTCTCGCGCACGATTTTTCTGGTTATACTTTGTTTCGAATATCGTTTTTAAGACGTTCTAACAAGGCCTCTTGAGACATGACTCCCAAGTCCAGATTACCGCGCGTCCGCACAGCCACTGTGTTTGCATCCCGCTCCTTTTCACCAACTACGATGATATACGGCAGCTTTTGCATTGAATGCTCGCGTATTTTATAGGTAATCTTCTCGTTACGCAAATCTGTGTGCACTCTAAACCCTTGTTTTTTCAGGTTTTCCGCCACAGTTTTAGCATATTCACTTTGCGATTCGGAAATATTAAGCACAGATATTTGTACAGGAGCTAACCAAAGCGGTAAAGCACCCGCATGATTTTCTATCAAAATGCCGATAAATCGCTCCATTGAGCCGACTATCGCTCTATGCAACATGACGGGCACTTTACGCCCATTGTCATCCGACACATATTCCGCACCCAAACGCCCAGGCATGAAGAAATCCACCTGCATAGTACCAACTTGCCAAGGACGCCCCAAACTATCTTTAAGATGGTATTCAATTTTAGGTCCGTAAAAAGCACCCTCGCCTGGTAATTCTTCCCAAGTCACTCCGCAAGAACTTAAGGCTGTTCGCAAAGTCGCTTCGGCCTTATCCCAAATCTCGTCGGTTCCGATACGATTATCAGGACGCAAGG
>JAIELM010000350.1 GCA_019752975.1 Undibacterium sp.
ATGAATACGCCATCCAACATCGGCCATGCTCTTGCAAAAGGAATAGAGCTGGAAGCCAAGTTCCCTCTTCAAGAATATTTCCCGGATGGTCCGGCAATTGATTTTCGTTCCAATTGCAGTCGTTTTTGGTCCAGTGTAGATCAGGTGCGTGGGCCGAATAATCGTCTCGACCAACAACCTACGCAGACCGCCAATGTGGGGATGGACTATAAGTTGCCAAATACTGGTTTTACTTTTGGAGGTAATCTCAATTGGACACCAGCATATAGCAATCAAACGAGTGATACTCAGGCCGTGTATTCTGGAGTGAAGCGACAATTGGATGTCTATAGCCTGTGGAAAATTTCACCAGCAGTGAAGTTGCGCTTATCGGCCAGTAATTTGGAAGCGCTTGATTCACAGAGTGGAAGTAGCGTGTATGCTGATGGAATTAATTACACGCAGGGTAGCCGATCCAAAACATTTAAGGTGCTGACTTTGCGTTTGGAAATCAAAATTTAACTTCATCCCTGCTATGGCAATGCTCGTTCTCGTGTGATTAAAGGACTAATTGATCTCTAGTTCGACACTGATATCTTGGGTTTGTGGAGAAATGATGTGGATCAATTGATTTTCATAGGCGAGTTGCGGATGACGCATAACGCGGGTATAAAAATCCTCAGGTTGGGTATTATCCATGTTGGTAATGCCAAAGCAGCGATTACGTCCGGCTTTCTTGGCCATGTACAAGGCTTGGTCGGCAAAGTTGATCACTTGAGCCCAACTGAGTAAATGCGGTTGTTTGGGGAGGAAGGGAAAGCAGGCAAAACCGACCGAGCAAGTGCGAGAAATTTCTAAATCATCCAATAAGAAAAACGGAATGCTGGAAACAACGTTGCGTATCCGTTCTGCCACTGCGGTAGCATCTTTGCGATTACAAGTTCTGGCGACGATTAAAAACTCTTCTCCGCCCCAACGTATAAGATAGTCGGATTCCCTAAAAACTTTTTTGAAACGATCACGAATTTGTGTCAACACCATATCGCCACAGGCATGACCGTGAGTATCGTTGATGGATTTAAAGTGGTCTAAATCGACCATAAAAAATACGATGTCTTCATCGCTAGGATCGATACTGTCTTCCGCATTGAGTTGATTTTCGTAAGCGCGCAAAGCACGCGCAACATCGGCCTCGATATTTTGTAATAAGAAGCGGCGATTATGCAGGCCAGTTAATGGATCGGTAATGCTCACTTCTTCGAGCTGGTTTTGGGTAACGCGCAAGGTTGCTAGCGTAGCTTGTAGTTGGCGGTAGGCTGAGGCATTGTCGAGCGCGATCGCACCATAGGCTGCTAGCGTGCGTAAAATTGATTGCTCGCGTTCGCCATACATATTGGGGCGGGTCGATTGGATGGACATCACACCGAGCAATCTTTCACCGACCATTAATGGTGTGTAAAGTAAGCTAAGCGTTTCTAAAGTGCCCGGTACGATATAGCGTCCTGTGGTACCTAGCGCTCGTTCTAATACAATTTCTTGACGTTCGCGGGCGCAGCGCGCGAAGGAAGAAATAGGGTGGTCGATTTCAATAGAAAAACTATTGACCGGCATGCCGTTTTCCATACCGAAGACGAAACGTAAGTTCTCGCCATTCCCATCAACAGTGGCAATGCCGAAACTGGTGGCATCTAATAAATCATTGACATGTCTATGCAGAGATTCAAACACCGCTTCGGCATTGAGGTTGGCGGTAATCTCTCGCCCAATCAGCCCTAGGGTTTCTAAGGTATTGGCAGACTCTTGCAGGGTAGCGGCGCGTTCCGCTTGAGTTTGGGCGAGTCTTCGGTGATGTTCCGCGTCGGCGCGATGCCGTTCATTGTCATATCTTACTTGCATGGCCGTCGCACGATTGCGGGCTTCGTTCAAACGCCTACTTTCTTTGATGCTGACTGCCCAACGTGCATAGCGAAACGCTTCTTGATAGTTCTTTAAATCGGCATAGCTGTCGGCGATATCATCTAGTAATTCCGAAGGTAAAGCCATACCGTGCACTTTGGAGCAAAGCTCCAGCGCTTGCAATAAGTAATGCAGACTCACATTGGGGGATTGGTCGGTTATATTGGTGTCGACACAAAGTGACTTCGATAGTTAGGCATAAGCACGTAGGCACTTTATTTGTTCATCGAGATTGTCATGTTCACGTGCTAGCTCAAGTGCCTTGGCAATTCGCTCGCGAGCTTGGGTTGCATTGCCTAAGCGGCAGTGGGCAATTGCCTGTCCGCGCCAACAGTCTGATAAAAAAATTGCTTCGTCATGTTCGGCAATTTTGTCGGCAGCTAACTCAAAAAAATGTAAAGCCTCGTTGGGGACATTAGTGTCTAGTGACACTTCACCCAAGTAGCATAGCGTGTGTGCAAAGGTGCGGGAGTTGGGAATCTTGCTCTGTACTGCCAGCGCCTCTAATAATTTTTCTTTGGCATCTGTATATCTTTCTAGTAGGCGTAGTGCGTTGCCTGTTTGTAGCAGTGCCGTGGCGAGCGAGCCTGGCCAAAGATTGGCACGCGCATTGGCCAGTGCAATTTCTTCCCATTCGAGCGCAGCATCTAAGTCACCCAAAGTGGCGAAGGAATCCCCTGCATTGGTCGCGGATAAAATGGCATGTCGCATTTGACCAGATTCAAATGCCAAGCGATGCGATTGTATGTGCAGTCTACAGG
>JAIELM010000360.1 GCA_019752975.1 Undibacterium sp.
GTAATGAAGTTGTACTTGGCTTAGATACTTCCATCACGCCAGAACAAATGGAGGCAAGAAGTAGATCAAAATCCACCGGCCTAGCCTCCGCCACGATGCTCTTCTCGCTGGCGCAACACAAAGGGCGACAATCCGGTTTTCTGGTACTTGTACCAGTCTATTTAAGAGGTGTGCCGCTCGACTCTCCAAGCGCACGTCGCCGCGCTGCGATTGGCGAGACCGCAGCGGTCTTCGGAACCGATCACTTGATCTCGCCGATCTTGGCCGCCCGTGGTTTTGTGACGATTTCGGGCATGGTGATCAGTGTCTATTCCGGCGAAATCACCGATACACAAAATTTGGCATCCCAGCAAACTACAGCTCCGTCAATAGAAGAGTACGCCCCAATATTTTCGCACTGGCTTCTGGCTGATCAATATAGTCCCATCAAAAAAGCATTTACTCTGGCTGGCACGCCATGGCATATAGAAATTTCGCAAGCAAGTCAGACATTCACAGCACATAATGACGGTTCATTGTATGCCTTGCTAGGAGGGATTCTATCAAGCATGCTAGCGGCTGCTTATGTCTATACGCTAGTGTCACGCAAGGCCGCATTTGATCGCATCACTAAACACAGCGCAGAACTACAATTTGCCAACCTCTTGTTATCGGAAGATGTCGCATTACGCGCGCGTACTGAAAAATCGCTCAGGCTCAGGGAGCGTGTCATTGAAGTGTCGTCCAATGCCATTATCATTTGCAACGCCAATGCGCCCGAATATGAGATCGAATATGTCAATCCTGCTTTTGAAAAAATTACGGGGTATGTTACCGATGAAGTCGTGGGGCGCAGCTTAGAGTCACTGCAAGGGAACAGCCAAGACCAACAAAATATCCAGGAAATACGCAATGCACTACGCGAAAAGCGAGAAGGACGCGCGCTATTGCGAAACTACCGCAAAGATGGGACTGGCTATTGGAACGACATTTTTATTGCACCAGTCAAAGACGACTCTGGCGTCATTAGTCACTTTGTTGTGGCGCAATACGACATTAGCGCGGTAATGCGATTTGAAGCAGAACTGGAATACCAAGCCAAACATGACGCCTTGACCGGCCTCGCCAATCGCCATCTTTTGCGTGAACGTTTATCACAGGCTATCGCGGATGCCGATCGAAATCACACGCCAATCTGGATTTTATTTATTGATGTGGATCGATTTAAATTCGTCAATGACACTCTGGGCCACGAAGCTGGTGACTCACTATTAAAAGCCCTTGCAATACGCTTACAGTCGACCGTACGCGCGGCCGATACGGTAGCACATTTAGGAGGCGATGAATTTGTTCTAGTCCTACCCGATCATGTCGAAAATAACTTGGGACTGGATGTCATAAAACAGATCCTTGACGCGGTTGCACAACCACTTGTGATCAACGATCATGAATTTTTCCTCACTTGCAGCATTGGCGTGGCGACTTATCCTAACGATGGCAAGAACGCTGAAAGCTTGATAAAACACGCCGACATTGCCATGTATCGCGCCAAAGAAATGGGGCGCAACACCTTCCAATTTTATACTTCATCCATGAACGATAGGACGCTAGACCGGCTCAGTATTGAGGCCGACCTGCGGCATGCTTTGGAGCGGGGAGAGTTCACCATTCATTACCAACCACAAATTGAGATAAGCAACGGGCGCATCGTCGGCATGGAAGCACTGCTGCGTTGGCAGCACCCTATCCATGGCTTGATAGCACCCTCAAGATTTATCAGCTTAGCCGAAGATACTGGTTTGATTATTCCCATAGGAGCATGGGTTTTACGCGAGGCATGTCATCAAACAAAAATGTGGCAGCGACAGGGGTTTTCGAATCTGCGTGTAGCAGTGAATCTATCAGCACGCCAATTTACCCAAAAATCCTTGGTTCAATCCATCTCTGAAATACTACATGCCTCTGAATTGGAGCCTAGGTTTCTTGAATTGGAACTCACGGAAAGCATGGTCATGAGCGACGTAGAGAATGCCATCGCCATATTGCGCAACTTAAAAGCGCTTGGTGTCTATATCTCAATCGATGATTTCGGTACAGGTTATTCCAGTCTGTCCTATCTACGACGCTTTCCTATCGACGTATTAAAAATTGATCGGTCCTTTGTCAACGATATCAGCGTCAACGCCGATGATGCCGCCATTGTGGTCTCCATCATTTCGCTGGCGCACAGCCTGCGCTTGAAGGTGATCGCCGAAGGAGTAGAAACAAGCGAGCAACTGTGTTTTTTACGTGAGCATGCATGCGATGAAGTACAAGGCTATTATTTTAGCAAAGCAATCTCAGCCGATGCGTTTGTTCGGCTTCTTGCAACGGAGCCTTTTTTAAATCATTTCACCGTAGGCATTTAATCGACTAAATCAACTGAGCTTCACGTGTATCTTGGTTTAAAGCAGTCAAATAGCAGCGAAGGTGCGCCTAATGGAAAGTCCGGGTTTAAAATACCAGTGACAGTTTTTCCAATCCAAAGACAACTTATTTCATAGTAAGTCATCATTTTGTCATTTGATGCAGCAATAATACCGCTTCCTTTGTCGGGAAGACGATGATGCTAAGTTCTCAAAACAACTGTGTTCATTTATACCGACGACAATCCACTTAAACTCGCCAATCGAACATATGAAGAATTTGTCACGTCGCCATTTTTTGACTACCT
>JAIELM010000075.1 GCA_019752975.1 Undibacterium sp.
CACCAGCATTATACTTTGCATTAAACTCATTGCATTGAGTGTGTTAAATTAAAATCCTTACATAAAAAAACCGTTGCCAAAGCAGCGGTTTTTTTATGTGCGCTCACTTCTTAAGTGTTCTTTCAATTCAAGCATACTCATATCATCGTATTGCTCAAACGGCTGGCGTATCCAAGGATTATTTTCTAAGTATTGCATATAAAAATCAGGTCGAGCTTGTGAACCACTCTTATACCAAATCACTGCTGTTTTTGTCTCTGTCACCGTGGGAAACTCAGAACGCAGCCATTGTTCAACCTTGATCAAACTTAGTCCGGTATCCACCAAGTCATCAACAATCAATACTCTGCCACTTAAATCCTCGCTTAATTGAGAGACATGAGCACCGATAGTGAGATCCTCTCGCACGGTACCTCCATTCTCACGATATGAACTAGTTGAGATAATAGAAAGCGGTAAATTAAAGAGTCGCGACAAGACATCGCCGATGCGCAAACCGCCGCGAGCCAAGCACAAAATATGATCGAATTCCCAAGCAGAATCATGGATTTTCAACGCCAATAATTCAATAGCGCGATGATACTCATCCCAAGAAATCCATAAGTCTTTTGTGGAGTTATTCAAGCTCGGCTCCGCGATTCAGGTCAAATTACAAAAATGGATGACGCAAAACTATCGTCTCTTCACGGTCAGGTCCAGTTGAAACCATATCAATCGGCACACCAACTAATTCCTCGATACGCTTGATGTAATTCCTGGCATTGACTGGCAAAGCTTCCATGGTTTTAGCACCGACGGTTGTTTCACTCCAGCCCGGCATTTCTTCATACACAGCGATGCAACGCGCTGCATCTTCTGCCCCGACTGGAAAAATATTCACCGATTTACCATCTATCGTATAACCAGTACACAACTTTAAGGTTTCTAGTCCATCCAACACGTCTAGCTTAGTCAAACACATCCCCGACACGCCATTGATCTGCACTGATCTCTTGAGCAAAGCGGCATCGAACCAACCACATCGACGAGCACGGCCAGTGACTGTGCCAAACTCATGTCCAACACTGGATAAATGCTGACCTACGCCTACATCGGTGGCTAACTCTGACGGGAAAGGACCAGAACCTACACGAGTGGTGTAAGCCTTAGTAATGCCCAAAATATAGTGCAGCATATTGGGGCCAACGCCAGAGCCAGCGGAGGCATTACCCGCCACGCAGTTGCTCGAGGTAACGAAGGGATAAGTGCCATGATCGACATCTAAGAGACTGCCTTGTGCCCCTTCAAATAAAAGGCTAGCGCCATTTTTGTACGCTGCATATAAGGCACTAGAGACGTCGGCCACCATAGGGCGAATTCGCTCAATATTGGCCATCGCATCGTCGTAGGTTTTTTGAAAATCAACCGCTGGTGCTTTGAGATAATTGGTCAAGACAAAGTTGTGATACTCAAGATTTTCTTTGAGTTTTTCAGCAAAACGCACTGGGTTCAATAAGTCAGCAACCCGAATCGCACGGCGAGCCACTTTATCTTCGTAAGCGGGTCCTATACCTTTACCAGTTGTACCGATTTTGGCAGCACCACGAGCTACTTCACGAGCAGCATCTAAAGCCGTGTGGTAAGGCAAAATCACAGGACAGGCTTCAGAAATTTTAAGCCGTGAGCAGACTTCTACACCATTCGCTTCAAGCTTATCAATTTCACGCAATAAGTCCGGCACGGACAAGACCACACCGTTGCCGATGTAGCAGGCAGTTCCAGCGCGCATAATCCCAGACGGAATCAGTTGCAATGCCGTTTTTTGCCCACCAATCACCAAGGTATGACCAGCATTATGTCCACCCTGAAAACGCACTACACCCTGTGCGTGATCGGTCAACCAATCAACGATCTTTCCCTTACCTTCGTCACCCCATTGAGTACCTATGACGACTACGTTCTTTGCTGCTTTTGCTGTATTAGTTTGTGACATCGCTCAACCTACTTTATTTAAAATCCAAAGCCCATTATCGAACGCCAGTGCACGAGTACACTCGAATTCGTCTTGTTCATTCTCATGTCCAGGCAAGTTTTGTATCACTACTTCGCCAGCCTGACGTAATTCATTCATTTTTTGACGCAGTGCAGCATCGTGACTCCAAGGTGCCAAGATCGCTTCTTTACGCTCTGCGGTTGGCATCAAGCGTGCCAATTCACGTAAATCTAAGGAAAACCCAGTCGCCGGACGCTTACGTCCGAAGGCTTCGCCCACATGATCGTAACGCCCGCCACGCGCCACAGGATTTGGCAACCCCGGTACAAAGGCATTAAACATTACACCGCTATGGTAATGATATCCACGTAGATCAGCTAGATCGACCGTAATCCGTGCCTTAGCCGCTAATTTTACCAAGTATTCCAATTCATCCAATGCTAACTTAATCCCATCCAATTTGGGTAAAATTTGACGCGCACGTTCTATGATACTTTGATCACCATACAATTCTAATAAATCCAATAAAGCTTGCCGAATGACTGGTTGAAAATCCGCGCACAAGGCCTGCAACGCGGGTTTATCCTTAGCTTCTAACAATGCAAACAATTGTGACTCATATTGCTTTGCCTTTGGGTCCGCGTTTAACAATGCCCGCAACACGCCCACGTGGCACAAATCCAAATGGACTTCTGAAATGTTCGCCAAAGCGAGTGATGC
>JAIELM010000575.1 GCA_019752975.1 Undibacterium sp.
ACCTAGAGCGTCGGCAGTCTTTGGTCAATCAGCTGCAAGCCAATAGTCACTCTGCGCAAGTCGATTTGGTGAAGTGGTTAGCCGATAATAAAGTCGACCATAAAATTTTTTGGGTGAATAATACGATCTTTGTGAGAGCTGACCGCGCAACGTTGGTAAGCTTGGCGGCGCGCAATGATGTGAATTTCATCTATGGCAATCCCACGGTAAAGATGCGTCAACCAGTGAACGCACCTGAGCAACTGGGACCCGTTAACCCAGTGAATACAGCGATCGCCGCGGTTGAGTGGGGCGTGACTAAAGTCAATGCACCAAAAGTGTGGGCGCAAGGCGTAACAGGGCAAGGTGTGACCATTGCTGGAGAAGATACTGGCTACCAATGGGATCATCCCGCGATTAAGGCAAAGTATCGCGGTTGGAATGGTAGCTCTGCGAATCACTCCTACAATTGGCATGACGCTGCCCACAGTGGTTCTTCAAGTTGCGCACCCAATGCCAAGACGCCTTGCGATGATAATGGGCATGGTACACATACCATCGGCACCATGGTGGGTGACGATGGCAGCGGAAATCAAATCGGCGTAGCGCCTGGCGCGAAATGGATAGGTTGCCGTAACATGATCAGTGGTGTTGGTACGCCCGCCACCTATATCGAATGTCTACAGTGGTTGATTGCCCCAACCGATATTAACGGGAATAATCCTGACCCTTCCAAAGCCCCCGATATATCTAGCCATTCTTGGGGCTGCACGGCAAGCGAAGGATGTACCTCCGCCACGATTTTGAAAACGGCAGTCGACAACGTTGTCAATGCGGGCATTATGGTGATCGCGGCGGCAGGTAATGAAGGTTCAAACTGCAGTACGATTAATGATCCTCCAGGGACTCATGACTCGGCGTTTACCATCGCTTCCTCGACTAGCGGCAATGCGGTGTCGAGTTTTTCATCACGCGGTCCTGTCGCTAGCGCGGCAACCAACAAGCCAGATATTACCGCGCCAGGTTCTTCGGTTCGTTCGGCTTATCCACCAAATAGTTATTCCAGCTTAAGTGGAACCAGTATGGCAACTCCCCATGTGGCCGGTGTTGCGGCTTTGGTGATTGCTGCAAATCCCGCTGAGTATCGTGGACAACCAGCAAAAGTGGCTGCTGTGTTACGTGCTTCCGCAGCGCGTACTTTGTCTAATTCCCAAAGCTGTGGTGGCGTTGCTGCAACGACCTATCCTAATCCTGTTGTTGGCGCAGGCCTCATCGATGCCTTCGCGGCTTATCAATTGGCAACCAGTTCAAATACGACACCAACAACGGTGTTATCCAACGAGGTTCCTGTTGCGGTCAATGCGGCTACGAATGCGCAGTTGAACTATAGTTTTGTCGTACCAGTACCACCGCCCGCAGATCTTTTGATCAACGTGAGTTTTAAATTAGTTGGCGGCACGGGTAACGGCAATATCTACACAAAATTGGGAAGTGCGCCTACCACCACCTCCTATTTGGCGAAATCGGATGGCGCCACTAACGCAGAAACCATTTCGCTCACAAATCCTACACCGGGTACGTACTACGTGTTGATGAATGCAGCATCTGCGGTAAACGGTGCATCCATCGTCGCGAGCTATAAGAGCACACTGAATCCAGGAAACGTGTTAACCAGTGGAGTGCCGATTTCTGGGATATCACTAGCAACTAATGCGACGAAAACTTATATGATCAATGTGCCAGCAGGTAAAACGAAATTGACCTTTAAGCTCTCAGGTGGAACTGGCGATGGTGATATCTATGCCAAATTTGGCGCAGCACCGACCACCACGAGCTATGACGCAAAATCGGATGGGTCGACCAATGCTGAAACGATTACTATCACAGCACCGAAGGCGGGAACCTATTACTTGCTGCTCAAAGCATACTCGAGCGTTAGCGGTACAAGTTTAGTGGGAACTGTACAATAAGTTCTTCTTTGGGACTTACGCAAAACAGACGCTGGCGTTGTTGCTATCGCCTTGTCGTACTAAAGTACTGCCTTCGGCTCAGCGTCTAGCCAGTGCAACTTTGCGTAAGTCCTATCACGACACAACACGACACAAGAGCACGACACAACACGACACAAGACAGGCATCTCAAAAAGCAATTAAATACGGTTAAGAAATTCTGCGAGATGTTTTTTGTTGCTTTTTTAGGTGGATGTCTTTGCTTGGTTGATCAAATACAACCACAAACCGAATTAGACGATCCCGGCGGCGTTTGCCATTGTCCACTCCACTGCAAACTAACGTTCGAACAAACTTGTGGACACTTTTGTTGTGCATCCTGATTGTTCCAAATAGGACCTGCATTGACATCTTGATAGATATTCTCTTGAATGCTCATCGAATTCCCGTTCTGAATCAACTGCCCATTACAAATGGTAGTACCTCCTGATGGCGCTGCTATCCAAGCGGGTGTCATTGCACCACCGCTGGAATTCAATATTTGCATATTTGAAAATGTCATCGCGCCGGAAGAAAATTCATTACAAGTATTGATCGTATACACTTCAAGGGTGGCGTTTGCCCATGTAAATTGCGATGGAACTGGTATCGTATTGAAGGTCGTGGGTTGACCTTTCCAAGTGGTGGTAATTGTAAATACACCGGACGCATTGGACGTAATTGATCCAAGAACGGTATCCCCAGGCTGCATACCATA
>JAIELM010000326.1 GCA_019752975.1 Undibacterium sp.
CACTAAGGTTTAATCGGGAATGCAGTGGCGTCCGTTGCTGAAAAAAGTCGCTGGATTTCTGCTAAAAACATGCGGGAAAGACGGCTTACATAGGGGGCTGAGTAATAATGACGTGATTATCTTAATTTAGTCACGGAAATTATTAAATTCTAAGGGTAAATCCTTCACTTCTTTTTTAAGCATCGCCATGGTCGCTTGCAGATCATCGCGTTTGGCGCCGGTCACGCGTACCGCGTCGCCTTGTATGCTTGCCTGTACTTTCATTTTACTGTCTTTAATGACCTTGACGATTTTTTTGGCGTCTTCGGTTTGTATGCCGTTTTTCACTTTGATGACTTGCTTTACCTTGTCGCCACCAATTTTATCTACTTTGCCTATCTCTAAGAAGCGCACATCGACACCGCGTTTGCCCATGGTTTGGGTGAGTTCTATCATGATTTGCTCAAGATGGAATTCGGAATCGCCATAGTTGATGACTTCACGTTCTTTTTCCTTAAGTTCGACTTTGGCGCTGGTTCCTTTTAAATCAAAACGATTGGTCACGACCTTATTGGTTTGCGTGATGGCGTTTTTAACTTCTTCCATATTCGCTTCTGAGACGGTATCAAATGAGGGCATGGTGTTTCCTTGTTCGTTAGAATGATGATGGGCGTATTTTAACAAAAATCAAACCGCTTCCGCGCCAAAAAGTGGATATTCCGAACTATAATCGCAAGCCTATGACAAATGCCCTCGACATCCAAACACAATACCCCCTCAAAAACCACAATAGCTTTGGCATAGCCGCTAAGGCAGAGCTGTTTTTGTGCGTCAGCTCGCTTGAGCAATTGCGACAAGTTGCCAGCCAAGCTTGTCTCTTGCCACGTTTAGTGCTTGGTGGGGGTAGCAATTTAATCCTATCGGATGAACTGCCTTACTTGGTATTGCAAATGGCGCTCAAGGGGCGTGCAATCATCGCTTCGGATGAAAATTTTACCTTGGTCGAAGTTGCCGCCGGTGAGAATTGGCATGAATTTGTACAATGGACCTTGGCGCAAGGCCTAGGCGGTTTAGAAAATCTCTCCCTAATTCCCGGCACGGTGGGGGCAGCACCGATACAAAATATTGGTGCTTATGGAGCCGAGTTGCAAGACTATTTTTTAGATTTAACGGTGTTTGATTTTGCAACCGCTCAGATGCGCGTGATGAGTAAAGAAGACTGTCAATTTGGCTATCGGGATAGTATTTTTAAACGAGATACGAGTAAAGATCTGGTTATTACCTCGCTACGTTTTGCACTGCCTAAAGTGTGGCAAGCGCGCTTGTCTTATGGCGATATTGCGCAACTTTTGCAGCAACGTGGGATAACTCGCCCAAGCGCCCAAGATGTCAGTGATACGGTGATGACCATTCGCCAGAGCAAATTACCTGATCCACAAGTCCTCGGGAATGCAGGGAGTTTTTTTAAAAACCCTATGGTGGACTCGCCCACAAGAGAGCGCTTATTGCAAACTTATCCTCATCTCGTGAGCTACGTTCAAGGAGAAGGGCGTTATAAACTTGCGGCTGGATGGTTGATAGAACAATGTGGTTGGAAAGGCCGCCATAGTGGGGCAGTCGGTGTATATGAAAAACAAGCACTCGTTTTAGTGAACTTAGGCGGTGCAACGGGGTCTGATGTGCGTAGAGTGGCACAGGAAATTCAGGCTGATGTCTGGCATAAGTTTGCTGTCGCACTGGAAGTTGAACCAGTATTCATATAAAAATATTTTTGGAGACAAAAAATGAAATTCAAGCTTCATCCCCTCGCTTTAGCGTTACTACTTTCTAGCAGCTATATCTATGAGCATGCCCATGCGGCCGATACGCCAAAAGAAAAAGTCAAATGGGATGTGAATCATCCTCCAGGTGAAGCGCAGATGGTCAATATCGATACCAAAACCGGAACTTGGATGAGCGTCGATGTTAGTCCCGATGGTAAACAAATTGTGTTTGATTTGCTCGGTGATATCTATGTTATGCCGATTGCTGGCGGTGAGGCCAAGGCGTTGACACATAGCATAGCTTGGGAAATGCAGGCACGTTTTTCACCCGATGGTAAGCAAATTGCGTATATGTCCGACGCTGGTGGTGGCGATAACGTTTGGGTGATGAATGTCGATGGCAGCAACCCACATGCGGTGAGTAAGGAAGATTTTCGGCTCTTGAATAATCCGGTTTGGCATCCTAATGGCCAATACATCGCCGCGCGCAAACATTATACGGGTACGCGTTCTTTGGGTTCAGGCGAGATTTGGATGCTGCATGCGAATGGTGGCTCGGGTGTGCAACTCAACGAAAAACCCAATTGGCAAAAAGACTTAGGTGAACCTGCCTTTTCACCCGACGGTCGTTATGTCTACTACTCTCAGGATACGACTGGGGGCTCTTCTTTTGAATACAATAAAGACTCCAACGGCCAGATTTATCAGATTTTTAGAAAAGATTTAAAGGACGGGAAAACCATCGCCATCGTCAGTGGGGCGGGTGGAGCGGTGCGACCAACACCTTCGCCGGATGGTAAATATTTGGCCTTTGTGCGTCGTGTGCGCAATCAAAGTACGCTGTTTTTAAAAGACTTGAAAACCGGTGAGGAAATCGCTGCTTGGGGACATCTAGAACGCGACATGCTAGAAGCCTGGG
>JAIELM010000073.1 GCA_019752975.1 Undibacterium sp.
AAAGTGCCGCTGATGGGGTATTTGCCGAATTGGCGTTGTGGTTAGTTGAGCGAATAGGTGAACCGGTGAAAGTGGCGCAAATGGCAGAACAAGTGAATATGTCGGAGCGCAGTTTTCACCGTAAATTTAGCAGTAGTGTGGGAGTTACACCAGCCAAGTATTTTGAAAATCTAAGACTAGAGCATGCTAAAACTCTGATCGAGGCTAAGTTGGCGGTTAAGTCGGTGGCGCAGCGTAGTGGTTTTCAATCTGAATCGGCGTTTCGTTCGGCTTTTCGCCACCACTTCGGTGTCAGTCCGAATCACCATGCCAAGATGCAAGTGGGTTGACCTAAGATAGGCGAGGGGTTTTTTGTAGCAAAAATATCGCTTTATTTTTGTACTTTGGTGAGTCTGTAGTGGCGTTTGCCACACACCCGACGAAAAAACGTCGCAGAAACATAGATTTTCTGCGACGTTTTTAATGTCAAGTTTAGCCTTCCAAACGACTTGCTAAGTTTGTCTTGGCTGCTTCTAAGGCGGCTGGTAAACGATATTTGAGTTTATCAAACAAGGCCGTGTGTAAATCCAATTCTGCCTTCCAAGCATCTTGATCGATGGAAGTGATGGTGTCAAATTGCTCGACCGTGAAGTCTAGACCATCCCACGTAAGATCTTCAAATTTGGGACTGATACCAAAGATATTTTCTTGACCGGAAGTAGCACCATCGATGCGCTCTAACATCCATTTTAAGACCCGCATATTGTCACCAAAACCGGGCCAGACAAATTTGCCCTCGGCATCGGTACGGAACCAATTGACGCAATAAATGTTTGGCTGCTTGGCACCTAGCGCGGTAATTTTTTCTCCCATATCCAACCAGTGTTGGAAGTAGTCGCTCATGTTGTAGCCCATAAATGGCAACATGGCAAAAGGATCGCGGCGTACCACGCCTTGTTGACCGACCGCGGCAGCGGTAGTTTCTGAACCCATGGTTGCTGCCATGTAGACGCCTTCTACCCAATCGCGTGCTTCGGTCACCAAGGGGACGGTAGTTGAACGACGACCACCGAAGATGAAGGCAGAAATCGGCACGCCTGCTGGGTCATCCCAAGCCGCATCGAGTACCGGATTTTGTGTCGCGGCTACGGTAAATCTCGCATTGGGATGAGCGGCTTTGCGACCGGTTTCCTTAGCGATTTCTGGGCTCCAGTCTTTGCCTTGCCAATCGATCGCATGTGCTGGCGCTTGTTTGGTCATGCCTTCCCACCATACATCGCCATCATCGGTTAACGCGACGTTAGTAAAAATGGTGTTGGCGGTTAGTGATGCCATGCAATTTGAATTGGTCGCGGTGTTAGTGCCAGGTGCCACGCCGAAGTAACCGGCCTCAGGATTGATCGCATACAAGCGACCATCCGCACCCGGTTTAATCCAAGCGATATCATCGCCGATGGTGGTGACTTTCCACCCCTTAATGGCGGGAATGAGCATGGCAAAATTAGTCTTGCCGCAAGCCGATGGGAAAGCAGCTGCGACATAATGCTTCTTACCTTCAGGTGATTCTACGCCCAAGATCAGCATATGTTCGGCCAACCAACCGTGGTCTTTACCCATGGTAGAAGCGATACGCAGCGCAAAACATTTTTTACCCAAAAGCGCATTGCCGCCATAACCAGAACCAAACGACCAAATTTCGCGAGTCTCAGGATAGTGAACGATGTATTTAGTGGTATTGCATGGCCATGCCACATCTTTTTGACCAGCCGCTAATGGCGCGCCTACCGTATGCATACACGGTACGAAATCACCGTCGGCTCCCAAGACATCAAATACCGCTTTGCCCATACGCGTCATGATGCGCATGTTCACCGCCACATACGCTGAATCAGTTAGCTCCACCCCGATGTGGGCGATAGGCGAACCCAAAGGCCCCATGGAAAAAGGCACCACGTACATGGTACGGCCTTGCATACAACCGTCAAACAAGGGATTTAAGGTGGCGCGCATTTCGTCTGGAGCCATCCAATTGTTGGTGGGGCCAGCGTCTTCTTGTTTTGCAGAACAAATATAGGTGCGATCTTCGACCCGTGCTACGTCTGATGGATCAGAGCAAGCCAAATAACTATTCGGGCGCTTGGCCTCGTTTAATTTTTTCATGGTGCCGCCAGCGACCATCAGCGCACATAGTCGGTCATACTCTTCTTGCGAACCGTCACACCAAACGATGTTGGCGGGCTTGGTTAATGCCGCCATTTCAGCTATCCAGTTGATGAGTTTTTGATGTTTTACGTGGGCAGGTGCGTGCACAAGTTCATTACGCATCACCGTTCCTTGCATACTAGATTGATTCATATAAATACTCCAAGGCCATACAATTAAAAAGCTGAGGTAGCCAAAAACGCCTAAGGCGGGCATTGCGAGCGCAGGCTCTAGCATTGCAGACACGATAAGGACACATTTTGTAGGATCGTCGTGTAGACGTGACAGACGCTTATTCAGGAGGGGTCTGAGATCCAAGCTTACGCCCGGCACAGATAAAGAGGCACGGAACGGAAGAGTTAAAAAGCTACGTGCAACGTATTCTACACCGACAGCTGGGAATCGGCTAATTTTACGACAGAATACTTGTCAAATATAAACTGAAAGTGAAAATATTCATCCATTTATTAAAATAGTTG
>JAIELM010000416.1 GCA_019752975.1 Undibacterium sp.
AACCGACTGGCACGATCACGGTATTTTTCACTTGCTGCGCTTTGACCAAACCTAAAATCTCGGTGCGGAAATCTTCCCGACGATCCGACCAGCGCAGACCACCGCGAGCCACTTTACCGCCACGCAAATGCACCCCTTCCACCCTAGGCGAATACACCCAAATTTCATGTAATGGTTTGGGTTCTGGCACACCAGGTACTTCACGTGGATTGAGTTTAAAACTCATGTAAGGTTTAAACGCGCCGGTTTCTGTGGTTTGCCACAAATTCGTGCGCTGAGTTGCCATGATGGTGGCAAAAAATTGACGCAAAATTCTGTCTTCATCTAAGCTTGCTACCTGACTCATCGCCGCTTCAATTTGCGCCCGAATTTGTTGCTGCGCGATTTCTCTATCGCCGACAAAATCAGGTTTAAAGCGAGCACCAAATAATTCGGCGATCAGTTGCGTGATGGCGCAGTTTTTATTTAGAGCAGTTTCGATATAGTTCTGGCTGTAAGCAAAACCCAGTTGCTTAAAGTAACGCGAACAGGCGCGTAACACCACAATCGAGCGTGCATCTAGCGCGGTATTGAGAACCAAACGATTGAGATCATCGCTCTCGACTTCGTTGCGCCATGCCATAGCAAACAATTCTTCAAAACGCGCTTTGATGGTCGCTAAATCAATTTCTTGTGGCAGCTGTAAACCTAAATCATGGATCCACAATTCGTTGGTACCTTGCGATGCTGTCGCAGCGATACGATAAGGATGTTCATCTAAGACCCGCGCGCCCATTCTTTCCAAGATAGGTAATGAATCCGAAATGGCGACTTTAGAAGTATGAAAAATTTTAAAGCGCAACAATCCCGCCACCGCATCTAGAGGACGATATAACTTCACTGCTAAAGGCGAATTGGCGGATAATCCGGCCAGCACATCGGCGTCTTGCGCTCCCGCTTGCGCCGAAAAATCTTCTCTATACACATTCGGGAAAGCGTTAGAAAAACGATTCGAGAGCGCTAAGCCACGTCCTTCGCCGTGGGCTCGCAATAACTCGGTACTGCAGTCATCTTCCCAGCGCTGCGCCAATTTTGCTATACGTGCTTCCAAAACGGTCACGTTAATATTGGCATTCACTGGCGCATCAATTTTCGCGCGCACCAAATAATGAATACGCGCCAGCGGACTATCCGTCAGCATAGGAGTAAATTCTATCGAGTGGCCGTCCAAAGCACTCATCAATTCCGCGCCGATTTTGACCCGCAACTCAGTGTTATAGCGGTCACGTGGCACAAACACTTGCGCCGAAGTGAAGCGACCAAAAGGATCACGACGAATAAATAAACGCACTCTTTGGCGCTCTTGCAATCGCAAAATACCGATCGCGTGTTCACTCAGCGTAGCGGTATCAACTTGAAATAATTCATCACGTGGATAATCATCTAAAATCGATTGCAAGGCTTTTGCCGCATGACTATCCGGTACCACACCGGCATTTTTCATCACCGCAGCAGTACGTTGCCGTACTTGCGGTATGTCTCCCACAGCGGATGAATAGGCGGTCGAAGTGTAGAGACCCAAGAAGCGCGATTCGCCTACTACTTCACCAGCTTCATCAAAGCGTTTTACCGCGATATAGTCTAACCACGCTGGTCTGTGCACCGTGGCTCTGGTCATGGCTTTTGTGACTAAGACAGTTTCTTCAGAATCGATTAACGCCACCACTTCTGGTGGCAGCAAAGTCTCATTGGTGTGCACTTGGCCGCGTAAAATTCCCAAGCCAGTTTCTGGCAAAGCCACCAAACTAACATGGTTACCATCGCGTTTAAGCGCGTAATCACGGGCACCTAAAAAAGTAAAATGACGATCTTGTAGCCAATGTAAAAAGGCCACTCCTTCGCCGTGTCGTTCATGTTCTGAGGCATGTTGTTCTGAGGCTGCACTTAAACTTCTTACCCGCGCCAACATCGCCTGCCAATCCTCAACCGCATTTCTCACGTCACCTAAAACCCGCATTAAGTCATCGACCAAAGCCTGTTGATCTGCGCTACTGACGATGCGATCACACTCGACCAAGATCAGAGATTCTACGATCTCATTTGTATTGGCTGCGCCCGACATGGCACTGGCGGTTTCAATACCTCCAGCCGCATTGCGCGCCACCAGCATCAAGGGATGCACTATCCAATGCGCAGTGCGACCGGTGCGATTAATCGCCATTGTCACGGAATCGACCAAGAAGGGCATATTGTCATTGACGATCTGCACTACCGTGTGTTCACAAACAAAACCATCTTCGGCCAAACTGGGATTGAAGACCCGTATCTTCGGCATCCCGTCGGCGCGGGGCGCGTCTAGTAGACGCCAATGCACGTTCGCCAGCGCGTATAAAGTCGCGGCGCCACGAGCGGTAATTTCATCAGGATCGGTGTTGGCAAAATAGGCTGAGAGGAAGCCCGCTTGTCGTTTGCTGGCGTTGCCAGAGTGTTCTTGCGCGTAGGCCAAAAGTTCGGCGAAGTGCGATGAGGTCATGCTGATTCCTTAACGTAAGCCTTATTGGATTGAAATTTCTAAATCTTATAGGACTTACGCAAAACAGACGCTGGCGTTGTTGCTATCGCCTTGTCGTACTAAAGTACTGCCTTCGGCTCTGCGTCTAGCCAGCGCA
>JAIELM010000295.1 GCA_019752975.1 Undibacterium sp.
TTCATTTCAATAACGATCATACGACCATCAGCGGGATTAACCGAAAATTGCACGTTAGAACCGCCGGTATCAACACCAATTTCACGCAATACCGCGAGTGAGGCGTTACGCATAATTTGGTATTCTTTGTCGGTCAAGGTTTGTGCCGGCGCGACGGTAATTGAGTCACCGGTATGCACCCCCATAGGATCAAGGTTTTCGATCGAACACACGATGATGCAGTTGTCCGCCTTATCGCGCACGACTTCCATCTCATATTCTTTCCAACCGATGAGCGATTCCTCAATCAAGAGTTCACTAGTCGGCGAAGCTTCTAAGCCGCGCTTACAGATAGTCTCAAACTCTTCTTCGTTATAGGCTATCCCGCCACCGGTCCCACCCATGGTGAACGATGGGCGAATAATGCAAGGGAAACCCAAATCTTTTTGCACCGCCCAAGACTCGTCCAAAGTATGCGCCACGCCAGAACGAGCCGAGCCCAGACCAATTTTGGTCATTGCATCTTTGAACTTAGAACGGTCTTCTGCCTTATCAATCGCTTCGGGCGAAGCGCCGATTAATTCACATTGATATTTCTCTAAAATGCCATGCTTATGTAAATCCAAAGCGCAATTGAGAGCAGTCTGTCCGCCCATAGTCGGCAAGATCGCATCGGGGCGCTCTTTGCCTATGATACGTTCAACCACTTGCCAAGTAATTGGCTCGATGTAAGTGACATCGGCCATCTCTGGATCGGTCATAATGGTCGCAGGATTGCTATTAACCAAAATAACTTTATAGCCCTCTTCGCGCAAAGCCTTACATGCTTGAGCACCAGAATAATCAAACTCACACGCTTGTCCAATAATGATGGGGCCTGCGCCTATAATCAAAATACTTTTTATATCATTACGCTTAGGCATTTGTACTAACCTCCAACATCATTTTTGTGAAACGGTCAAATAGATAGGCAATATCGTGTGGCCCAGGGGAAGCTTCGGGATGACCTTGGAAACAGAACGCAGGTTTGTCCGTCCGTGCAAAACCTTGCAAAGAACCATCAAACAAAGACACATGCGTAACCCGGCAATTGGCTGGCAATGAAGAAGCATCCACTGCAAAGCCGTGGTTTTGCGAAGTAATCAAGACCTGCTTAGTGTCTAGATCTTGTACTGGATGATTGGCACCATGATGACCAAATTTCATTTTCAAAGTCTTCGCACCTGAAGCCAACGCCATAATTTGATGACCTAAGCAAATTCCAAAAGTAGGAATACCTTTTTCTATCAATTCTCTAGCCGCTGCAATCGCATAATCGCAAGGCTCAGGATCGCCTGGACCATTGGATAAGAACACGCCATCAGGATTCAAGGCTAACACTTCTGCTGCAGAAGTCTGAGCTGGCACAACGGTCACTTTACAACCGCGCTCTGCCAACATACGTAAAATATTGCGCTTCACACCGAAATCAAATGCAATCACATGAAATTGTGGATTCGTCAGTTGAGCATAACCAGAACCGAGTTTCCACTCTGCTTCTACCCATTCATACGAGGTTTTACTGGAGACCACTTTAGCTAAATCCATACCAGCCAAACCTGGAAAAGAGCGAGCTAGAGCTAAGGCTTTTTCAGCATTTTCCGGCGTCAATTCACCGACTAAAATCGCGCCGGATTGCGCGCCTTTTTCACGCAAGATGCGCGTCAACTTACGCGTATCGAGGCCGGCAATCGCAACAATATTTTGCGACTTCAGATAATCAGACAAGCTCTGTTCTGAGCGAAAATTCGATACCAATAAGGGCAAATCTTTAATAATTAATCCAGCTGCGTGGATTTGATTGGACTCGACATCCTCCGCGTTGACGCCGGTATTACCTATATGCGGGTAGGTCAAAGTCACGATTTGCGAACTATAACTAGGATCGGTTAAAATTTCTTGATAACCAGTCATAGCGGTGTTAAAAACCACTTCACCGGTAGTGTGTCCCAAGGCGCCAATAGAGACGCCATGAAAAACGGTGCCATCAGCAAGAGCAAGGATAGCAACGGTATCGGGATTAGAAATGAGGGACTGCGGGATTGGTAGCGGTGGGGGCAGCAAGGGCAACTCCTGTAGTGTTACCGCCGTCGCGCGCCAAAACGGTGACTTTCATGGTGGCAGCGCGGTACTCCGCTGCATTGAAAATCAATCAATGAGAGATTAGGTTTTTGAGTGGGCGTTACGGCGAAATTTTGGATAAGCTAAACCCGCGAATTATAGCGTAAACCCATGCCTTCCGCAATTCACTGAAGGGTAGAACGCTAGGTCGGCAAGGTTTTGCGCAAATCACATGCCTTTCCGTTTATGACCTTAACGCAGTCTAAAGTAATTTAATAAACTCTCTGACATTCCATCATTGACTACGCTATGAACTTGCTTAGCAAGGTCAGTATTGGCCGTGCCCGCAAAAACAAAAAGCCTATACACTTCGGACAAGCGCAGCATACTTGGATTCATCACCATCACCCAAGAATCCGCACCCACGTCACGTTTCTTCCACCACGATTTTTTATCCGCTCTTGGCGCAGCTATTGTGACCCGTGCAACCCAGCCAACTTCTAGCATCTTTTCTAATAAACCCTCGATCTCATCAATTCCAAATTTGGTTTTATGCCGGATGGTG
>JAIELM010000119.1 GCA_019752975.1 Undibacterium sp.
ACTTGCTCCAGCAAATGCTCTAAATCTATGTATCACCTTGTTGTAACCGCAGTGGATGAAGCTATGCGCATAACGCAGGGCGACAAAAAACCAAGCGCCAATTTGTAAAACAGGGTCGTCGATTCCCGTTTGTATTACCAGTAGACACAGCGCATAAAATAATACTGGTTGCTCGAACAAATTTTTATAGTTGTCCGATGCTTGAACATCTTCCATTTTGCCTGCAATTTTGACTGAATCGGCAAACTCTTGTACGCGTATCCGCTTACGCTTGATTTCCTTGACCCTTATTGTGAACATCCGCACACCGACGATGGCGGTCAAAAAAAACATCGCGATGCACGCAAACACTAAGCTGCTATTGTGATTAAGATGAGTCATGGTTGTTCCTATTTAGTCGATTTGTTTGCCTAACATACGTTGTAATGTGCCATCTTTATCCATGACATGATGTTTTAAAGCGCCAACTACATGCAGCGCCACCGCAGCAATAAAAATCCAACCGAGGATTTCGTGCATTTCATGCCCCACGTTGGCGACTAAAGGATTGAAAGGGATAACCTCGCCTAATTTATTTGGATCAGGATTTTCTGGCGCAATCGTCCAACCAAAAACAGCTACGCCATGGCCACTGGCACCTGAAAACATAAAGCCAGTGACAGGCATAAGCACCGAAGCTGAGATTAAAACCCAATGTGTTAACTTGGCTAAAATCTGTTCTATCTTAGAGTACTGACCAACAGGAGTGGGCCAACCTGATTTGATGCGCCAAATAACGCGTGCTAGAACGAAGGGAACAATTAATACGCCAAAAGATTTATGCCAAGGGTAGAGACTATAGACTTCGTTTTCCGCCATATACACACCAATAAAAAAAAGCGTGATCATGGTCAAGCCCACGATCCAATGCAAGCCTATGGTGATGGGACTGAATTTTTTTTGACCTTCCATTTTATTCTCCGTAATGCTTATCGATTAGTGTTTTATTGAGTGATGATGTCTAATTGAGGCCAACGCTGATGAAAGCGTTTTGTCAGTAGACGTTGTTGATACACGGCGTAGCCTACCACAGTCGGATTATGTCGTACCCGTAGGTTAAATAAATCTTCTAAACCATGTGGCGAGATGCATTGTAGTTGATTGTGTGGATCTATGTGTACTGCTACGCAAGTGGCATATTCGGGCCATGCCGCGATCCCTTGTTCTATACTTTGAAATGCTAAAATCGATGAAGATACATGCTGTTGCAACCAGTGATGAACCGTCGCTTGGTTGACCACCTCCCAATTTAATTCAGGTAGTAAATTCTTGAGACGCTGTTGCAAGACTGGTTCATTGTTGGTGATATTGTTGGTGTCATCGTAGAACACCACATCAATATCCCGCAAGGGTGTTGCTATTTTATGGCCATGCAAGTGATCCCATACAAGATTACGAATGGCGCCAGCGCCTATCGCCCAGTTGGATAGATTGAGCGATTTGGCCGCAGACAAAGCATCCATGAGTACAGCTGAGGCGGCTACCCAGGTGAGTAGTTGTTCCCGATGTCTTGAGCTGCTTGAGTTCAATGCATTCAATTCAGATTCTGATGTAATGTCGATGTGATGGATTAAAAGAAAAAAGGCGGACAGTACTAAACTGTTCCGCCCTTAAATATGTATAAAGCGATTTTAATCTTCAGAACTACCAATAAATTTGTATACCATCGCACCTGCAACGGCACCGACGATAGGCGCAATCCAGAATAGCCATAACTGTTCTATCGCCCAAGTACCTTGGAATAAAGCCACGGCTGTGCTACGTGCTGGGTTGACAGAAGTATTGGTCACGGGGATGCTAATTAAATGAATCAGCGTCAAGCATAGGCCAATCGCAATCGGTGCAAAACCTGCCGGTGCGCGTTTGTCAGTCGCGCCTAAAATCACGATCAAGAAAAACATGGTCAATACCATCTCGATTAACATGGCGGCATGCATTCCATAGCCATCCGGGGAGTGCTCTCCAAAACCATTAGAAGCAAAACCTTTGCTCGCATCGAAGCCAACTTTGCCGCTAGCAATTAAATACAAAACCCCTGCAGCGGCGATACCGCCAATCACTTGTGCTGCGATATAGGGTAACAATTTATTGGCAGGAAAACGTCCAGCGACAAATAAACCTATTGAAACTGCTGGGTTAAGATGACAGCCGGAAATATGCCCAATCGCATATGCCATCGTTAATACCGTTAAGCCAAACGCCAAAGAAACACCAACAAAGCCTATGCCTAGCATCGGATATCCAGCGGCTAACACCGCGCTACCGCAACCACCTAGCACTAACCAAAACGTTCCAAAAAATTCTGCGCCATATTGTTTCATAATTTCAATCTCCCTTATTGTCGTTAAAGTTTATACGCAAATGATGTAAGTCCGAAAGCGGCATACCAAACAGAGAATAAATGTATTCTTGATTAAGGGTCAAGTGTAAACCATTCAATTTAACAATTGTTTTTGTTTTTAGAACTAATTACACTCTATGTCTTATAGATTAACAAGGGAAAAACCATGCGCTACTTAGAAAGCATCAAACGTCTTGCCGCATTGATCGTACTTATTTGTTTTTTTCTGCCCTTGAGCCAATGC
>JAIELM010000437.1 GCA_019752975.1 Undibacterium sp.
CTATGTACAACAAAACGGCCCTTCGTTTCGGGTGGTAATCGACGTCGGCAATTGGGATAATTCACGCGCAATAAACGCACCTGGACAAGCGGGTGATGCGAACAGTGCGCATTACCGCGACCTAGCGCCATTATGGGCGAAGGGAGAATATTTTCCCCTGCTGTATTCACGTAAAGCGATAGAAGCGGTCACCCAACAACGCTTCGTGCTAGAAGCAAAACACTAACCCGTGCTACCAAATTTCGGAGCTCAATATAAATAATTTCATAAAAACCCTGGTGATCGCGTCGCTATCACTATTCACCGGATGTAGTAGCATGAATATAGAATCAGCAGATACGAATCAAATAGAAGCAGAAGTTCGTGTGGCATTTGAAGGCCTAGTTCAAGCGTCTACTGCATTAGACTCAAATCGGTATTTCGACTATTTTGACAAAAATAAATTTACCGGATTGAATGCGGATGGGACGGTTTGGCATTCAATCCAAGCTTTAGAAAAAATTATTTATGCTGGATTTCCACTGGTCGATAAAATTACTTCACTGGAATTCAAGAACGTCAAAGTGACGGTCATTAATCCAAGCACTGCCATTTTGGTGAATGAATTTACCCAATCGATTTTACTTAAAAGTGGCGATACGGTTAAACAATCCGGTGGCGGCACCCAAGTTTGGGTTAAGACAAATGGCGCATGGAAACTGGTCAGCGTCTCAGCAAGTGATGCTCGTCATTAATCTATAATCCGCGTCAACTATTTCAAATCACAGGACAGTAAATGGAAAACATACAATTATGGCTAATTCTTGGCGCGGCAATCGTCCTCGGCGTCTTTCTGATTATCCGTGGAAAAACCAAGAACTCCGATGAAAAGTCCGCTACCGACCCGCCTGCGGAGGCAGAAATCTACCTAAGCTACGGTAGGAAAAATCAAGCACTGGCAATATTGGAAGAGGCATTCAAGAAAGACCCCGCTCGCACAGATATCTCCGAAAAAATCAGCACCCTTAAAAAATGAAAAAGTCTATACACGTTTCAAGATTAAGCTCAAGTTGAAATCAAGTTGAAATCAAGAAATTTAGTTTCGTAAAAACATAGGGAAAAAAAGTCCAACCTGTGAAGTGAACTGACTCCGTATTTTTGCTGAATGATCGAAAAATAGCCGTCAGCGCTCAAAAGCTGCGCCTAATGGAAAATCTCGGTTGAACCAAAAGGGAAAATCTATTTAGTAGAATTACTCTTGGTTTGTTCGAGCTAAACTCTCAATCAAATGCTCAACCAGCCGCACATCCGGGATAGCGAAAAACCCTTGTCTTCTGGTTTGTTTATCGCCGTCGCTGTCTCGATACTGTTCCTTTCTAAGAATTAAATTCCCATAACCATCTTGATGTTCGGTACGTTCGATGTTTGCAATGTCACCAAGCAAATAAGACTTCACGATGATTGACTTGGTACCCTCGATCGCTATTGCTCTACGGTTAGTGATTGCATAAATGATTGAATGCGCTTTACGACGTAACCACAGTGGCGAACTTAGGCCACCTAGTCCAATGAGCAAAAACGGTAAGCCAAATAAGGGGAAAAGGTCCCACCCCTGATCAAACCTCGACAACTGAAAACCTGAAGCCGCCGCAATCCAAAATAGAGAGAACGCAGTCCACGGAATGAAGAATAACCAAAGTTTAAAACCATCCTTCATGAATCGATCTGGACTCGGTTGTCCAACCCAAGTAATTGATTCACCAGGCTTTAGTTCTGCTCGTAATCTCTGTTGCAAATGGTGGGGCAAATTATTGATATGCATCACAAAATTTTCCTAGGGAAGTACGGATTTATTCGGTATGCGCATTCGGGCGCAAAGCGGGATGAGTATAGTAGCAAGATCTTCGCAGTTTGGCTGGTGCCAAGCAAGGGAATTTACAGCTGAAATCGGCCATTTTTTTAAAAGTTGGGGTCAGTTCCCTTAAGAAACAACTTTAACAATTTAATTTAAAAGGGGATAGTGATAGTTTGACCCCATTCTTTGCGTACTTACGAGGTGCTGGTGCCCAACAGCTCGGCAAACTTGGCCTCCATTGTGGGGTTGCCTCGTGTGAGCTTCTTGATCGTCAGATCGTCGGCCTTGTCGTTGGCGAGTCGCAAATTGTTCGCTGACTTGTGCAACGCTTCCTTGGTTTTTTCCAGATCCTTGATCGCATCGTCGATGCGCTTGATGGCTTCTTCAAAGCCTTCGGAGGCCAGACGCCAATTTCGCCCAAACGCCGTTTTGAATTCGTCGAGCTGGGTTTCGAACTTCGTGATGTCCACGTTCTGCGAGCGCACCAGCGCTAGCTCGGACTTGTACTTCATCGTGTTCAAAGCGGCATTGCGCAGCAGCGTAATCAGGGGCACAAAAAACTGAGGCCGCACCACATACATCTTCGGGTAGCGGTGCGAGACATCGACGATGCCGCTGTTGTACAACTCGCTCTCCGGCTCAAGCAGAGACACCAGCACCGCGTACTCGCACGCCTTTTCAGTGCGGTCCTTGTCCAGCTCTTTCAGAAAATCTTCGTTCCTTTTTTTGGCCACCGTTTCATCGCTCTCGTTCTTCATCTCAAACATGATGGAGACGATCTCGGCGCCC
>JAIELM010000387.1 GCA_019752975.1 Undibacterium sp.
AATCTTCAGTGGTGGGCTATATCAATTTTATGCAGAGCGCGGTGAGTGGCAGCAAAATAGTCGGTGATCTGTCAGCTGACTATAGTGCCTTAACGACCCTGATTAACAACCCGCTGGCCTTGCTTAATGAACTCAATTTACTGTTAGCAGCGGGACAGATTAGCGCTAGCAATTTGCAAAACATGAGCATCGCACTAGCTGGCATGCCAGTTACCACTACAGAACTCAGCGCGAAACGCCTGTACGCGGCCTTGACCTTAGTGTTAGCCAGCCCAGAATTCATCGTCTTAAAATAAGGAATCGCTATGAAAAACTTCCGCTCAGCTACTGACCTGCAAGCCTCTCGTCGCGCCTTCTTACAAAAAGCCGCCACACTCTCCATCGCGGGAGTCGCCACACCGTGGGCAATTAATTTAGCCGCGATGGCAGAAGCTTCTGCTGCCAATGCTAACGACTACAAAGCCATCGTCTGTGTTTTTTTATACGGAGGCAATGACTACGCCAATACCTTAGTTCCCTACGACAGCATCAGCTACAATGCCTACTATGGCTTGCGTCCCAGTTTGGCCTACGCAAAAGATAAACTCAACGCCACGCTATTGACGCCAACTAGCGCGCCGCAAGATAGCACCGGTATGGCGCATCAATATGCCCTAGCGCCCGAGTTAGCACCGCTTTTGCCGCTCTTCAACACGGGTAAAATGGGAATTTTACTCAACGTCGGCACGCTCATCGCGCCAACCAGCAAACTTCAATTTACCAATAAATCAGTAGCACTACCGCCCAAGCTTTTTTCACACAATGATCAGCAATCAGTGTGGCAATCTTCCTCGCCTGAAGGAGCCACTTCTGGCTGGGGCGGACGCATGGGTGACCTGTTTGTCGCGGGCAACGGCAATGCGACTTTTACCTGTATCAATGTCGCCTCCAACGCCGTTTATTTGTCAGGCAATAATGCCGTGCAATATCAAGTCACCAGCAACGGCTCGGTACCTTTAGCAGGCTTACAAGCACCGTTGTTTGGTTCCTCCGCTTGTTCAAATGTGTTAAAAGATTTAATCACCCAAAGCCGCCCTCACCTTTTTGAAAATGAATATAACCGCGTCATGAAGCGTTCGATAGACGCCAATACCGTACTCACTGACGCACTAGCCAAAGCACCAAAGATCAATACCGTATTCCCTGCTAACAATAGCTTGGGTGATCAACTCAAAATGGTGGCACGGATGATCTCTAGCGCAAAGAATTTGGGCAGCAAACGGCAAGTGTTTTTTGTTTCTTTGGGTGGCTTTGATAATCACGATGGCTTACTCACTGATCATCCTGTTTTACTGAAAACCGTCGCCGATGCGCTGGCCGCTTTTTACAGTGCCACACAAGAATTAGGGGTGGATCAGCAAGTGACTAGCTTCACCGCCTCCGATTTTGGTCGTACTTTAACCGGCAATAACGACGGCAGCGACCACGGCTGGGGCAGTATGCATTTTGTCTTAGGTGGTGCCGTTAAAGGTCAACAATTCTATGGAACTTCTCCGGTCGTCGCCAATAATGGCCCTGACGATGTGGGACAAGGACGCCTATTGCCAAGCACTTCGGTAGATCAATACGCCGCCACTTTGGGCAAGTGGCTGGGGATATCAGATAGCGACTTATTGACCGTGCTACCGAATTTAAAGAACTTTAATCCTAGCACCCGTAATTTAGGTTTTATATAGAAAAGCACCCAAAAGCATCCATTTTTATCATCATTTTTCGTCAAATCACCAGTTTCTTGGCTAATTCCACCCCGAATTAGCGAAGGAATTTCCATGTAGGCGCATGAAAGAGTAAACTACGCTTCTATTCAATCACATCCTGTGCATTGATTGCCACAGTGAGCCTTTCATGTCCGACATCCAAAACCCTCCCACCACCTTCGCAGATCTTGAGCTCAGTGAAGCTTTGCTGCGTTCCCTACTCGATGTAGGCTACGAGCATCCGTCTCCGATTCAAGCAGCGACTATTCCCATTTTATTGGCTAACCGTGATGTGTTAGGTCAAGCGCAAACTGGAACAGGTAAAACCGCCGCGTTTGCTTTGCCGATTTTATCCCGTATAGACATCCGCCAAACTGCCCCGCAAGCCTTGGTGCTCGCACCGACCCGTGAGTTGGCGATACAGGTAGCGGAAGCGTTTCAAACCTATGCCAAACACATCCCCGGTTTTCATGTCTTACCAATTTATGGTGGTCAAAGTTACGGCCCGCAATTATCGGCATTACGCCGCGGTGTGCATGTTGTGGTTGGAACGCCTGGTCGCGTGATCGATCATTTGGACAAAGGTTCATTGGACTTATCGCAGCTAAAAACTTTGGTTCTGGACGAAGCCGATGAAATGCTACGCATGGGCTTTATCGATGATGTAGAACGGATTTTGCAAGAGACACCAGAAAGTCGTCAAACCGCACTGTTCTCAGCCACCATGCCCGCGTCGATTGAATCGCTCGCCGCTGAAATCCTCAACGAGCCTGTGCGCGTCGAAGTGCGCCCCGAAGTCATCACGGTTGATCGCATCGACCAGCACGTGATGTTTGTTGAACAGAAGCGCAAGCGCGAGTTGCTCGCCCGCCTGCTCGAAAAT
>JAIELM010000058.1 GCA_019752975.1 Undibacterium sp.
CATTTTGAACATTGCAGTATCATGCTTGCGATACATTTGTACTTCGCCAATACCTATGGCCTTAGCCCCCATCACATCCGCCTCTTGCTCCAAGCCCGCATCATCATTCACCGTTATGCCAGATTTCATCTGCATAGTCGGTTTAACCCTTCCCTGCGCTACCGCAAACCTAGTTTGTAAGGCTTCCTTTTCTTCTACCTTTGGCATCAGTACCGGGTTCATAATTGCCCCCATCGTTTTGAGCTGCATCGTTCTCTCACTGCGCTCCATCATTTGCTGATAGGTTTGTAATTGACGGCTCTGTGGACTGTTACGGGAAATTTCCTGTAGCCGACATTGGACAAGGACCTGCGGGCGCTTATCAATCGATTCTCTCTGCACATCACTCATTGCAACCTGACCATTTGGTCCTGTCAATTGCGTCGCCTGCCCAAGATTTGTTTGACGTGCGTCTGGTTGCGCTTGCTGTAGTGTCGCGGCGGTGCTCATAGATGATCTCGTAAGATGAATGCGCAGTAAAAATGGGAAGAACATCTTAACCCAGATTTCCCGGTCAAGACAAATCAAGGTGAATAAGGCGCTGTCAACAAGAAAGCAAGCAAACCAAGCAAATCAAGCATAGACATCTAGTGCGGCTGCATTGCGGCGGGCGGCGTTCAGCAGCTGCTGAACGCAAATAAAAAACTCCCCCCATTCGGCGCTTTGCGTTCAAAATAGCGTGTTTTCACAAGCTCGTTAAGTGACTCGATTGCGCTATTTGTTTTTGTAAAGGTGTACAAGATGGATGAAGTGCTTAAGAAAGAAGTTTTATCAATGAGTCGAATTGCTCATCAATTGACTGAATCGTCCTATCAAACGAATCTCTCAAAATCGGGTGATTCGGGTTGGGCTGAAAAGCAGAGAATTCTTCTCGCCGACATGGCGCTTCACTTGCTGCAAACTGCGCTGACAGAAGGTGAGCTTTCAGAGGAAAATTTGAAACGAAATCTGTTCTCTATTTTGACAATTTCTGAGCAATTTATTCATGGCAAAGGTCTTAAAATTTTTGCAGATGAATTGTATTCTTCTTAGTGTTTATCCACATGATCCATTACCCCATCCAGCTAATAGGATATTTTAGGACTTACGCAAAACGACGCTGCCGTGTCGCATTTGCCTCGCTGTACTAAAACTAAAGTACTGCCTTAGTCTTCGCGCCTAGACAGCGCAATTTAGGAAGGGTTGCCAAATCCGGAAAATAGGGTAAATTTTAGGGTAAGGAAAAAAATTTGGAACTTATTATTGCAAGGAGTCCTATGAAAATCACCGTCGATACTATCGTCAAAGCCCCGGTCAGCAAAGTGTGGAGTGCCTACACAACGCCAAACGACATCAATCAATGGAACACTGCGTCGGATGACTGGCAGACTATTAAATCCACCGTCGATTTGCGCGTTGGAGGGACATTCTCATCGCGTATGGAGGCCAAAGACGGTAGCTTTGGTTTTGACTTTGCCGGAACCTACACCAAGATCGTGCACCAAGAGTTGATCGAGTATGCCTTCGGCGACCGGGTTGGAGTAGTCGAGTTCGTGGCCGATACAAACGCTGTCACGGTACGCGTCACCTTCGATGCTGAATCCGTACACCCTGTGGAGCAGCAACGTCAGGGCTGGCAAGCCATTTTAAATAATTTTACTAAGCACGTCGAAGCGAGCCTATGATTGGTGTGCTCGTTATGTGTAGTTATGGCGTCTTACTTCACATTTAATCGGAATCCAGTGGTCCATTGCTGAACAAAAGTCGCTGGATTTCCGCTAAAAATATGCGGGAAAGACGGCTTACATAGAGGGCTGAATAATTACCGGATCTGAACAAAAAACTCTGCAGGATAAAGCCACCATGAGTCTCACAACTACCATGCTACCGTCTGCTCATATTGGAATTGTTGCCTGTTCTGCCGAAGGCGCTGCACTGTGCTATCGCACCATTTGCGCAGAAGGTGCCAAGCTACTTGGGCCGCATGCTCACCCAGAGGTTTCACTTCACTCTACCTCCTTGGCGGAGTATGTCAAATTTCTTGATGAGAAAAATCTTCAGGGAGTTGCAGACTTGATGCTCCAGTCCGCAAGGAAACTGGCTGCTGCGGGCGCAGACTTTCTTATTTGCCCCGACAACACTATTCATCAGGCGTTCGAGCTGGTAGAGGCCGTGTCACCCTTACCTTGGCTCCACATTGCCGAAGTTGTCGCCTCAGAAGCAGCCGCGCGTGGGCATCGCAAGCTTGGTCTCATTGGCACAAGTAGCTTAGTTTCTAGCGAGGTTTATCCAGAAAAACTACGTGCACACCATCTGGAATGCGTCCGTCCCAGTGAGGCAGAACGAGACGAAATCGGCGAGCTGATCATGGCAGAGCTTGTCTATGGCATCTTTCGTCCAGAGAGCGTTTTACGTTTTCAGCAAGTGATTCAAAATCTGAACGAGAGAGGGAGTGACGCTGTGATCCTTGGGTGCACAGAGATCCCACTCATCATTCATGACAAAAATTCTCCCTTGCCTACCCGAGATTCAACCCGTCTGCTGGCACGTGCTGCATTACTCAAGGCGGTTAGTACAGGCAAAATCGTCCCAAGGT
>JAIELM010000550.1 GCA_019752975.1 Undibacterium sp.
GCCTCACGTGTGTAATAACGAATGATGTCGCGTATCGCCGATTCTGAAACGCTGATTTCGTCTTCTTTTAGGCCATTGTTTTTGATTTGCTTAGGCAAGAGATAACGCAAAGCGATACTTGCTTTTTCATCTTCCGTATAACCTGAGAGACGTATAACCTCCATCCTGTCCAATAAGGCCGCAGGGATATTATAGGAGTTCGAAGTCGCCACAAACATGACATCGGACAAGTCAAAATCGACTTCAATATAGTGATCAGAGAAAGTGTGGTTTTGTTCGGGATCCAGCACTTCCAACAATGCAGAAGACGGATCACCACGGAAATCAGCCCCCATTTTATCGACTTCATCTAACAAAAAAAGCGGGTTGCGCACACCTGCTTTAGACAGGCTTTGTAAAATCTTACCGGGCATTGAGCCGATATAAGTACGACGATGGCCACGAATCTCGGCTTCATCACGCACACCACCTAAGGCCATACGGACGAACTTACGATTCGTCGCCCGGGCAATCGATTGCCCTAATGAGGTTTTACCTACACCCGGAGGTCCGACGAAGCATAAAATCGGTGCCTTGAGCTTATCTACACGCTGTTGCACAGCGAGATATTCTAAGACACGCTCTTTCACTTTATCTAGGCCGTAATGATCATCACTCAGGACTTTTTCGGCATTGGCGAGATCATTATTCACCTTGGATTTTTTTCTCCAAGGCAGATTGACGACGGTATCAATATAGTTGCGTACCACGGTCGCTTCGGCCGACATCGGCGACATCATTTTGAGTTTTTTCAACTCATTCATGGCTTTATCACGCGCTTCTTTAGGCATCTTGGCAGCGGTGATTTTCTTTTCCATCTCATCGATATCAGCGCCGTCTTCGCCCTCACCTAATTCTTTTTGTATGGCTTTGACTTGCTCATTCAAATAGTACTCACGCTGCGATTTTTCCATTTGACGTTTAACACGTCCACGGATGCGTTTTTCCACTTGCAGAATATCGAGTTCACCTTCCAATTGACCTAGCAAATGCTCTAGTCGCTTGGAAACACTAAAAATTTCGAGGATGACTTGTTTTTGCTCTAGCTTCAAAGGCAGGTGCGCGGCGATAGTGTCAGCGAGTCGGCCTGCATCGTCAATGCCAGATAATGAAGCCAAAATTTCAGGTGGAATTTTCTTGTTCAGTTTAACGTATTGGTCAAACTGCTGAACGATCGCACGACGCATTGCCTCGACTTCAGAATCGTCTCCCGCTTCCAACTTTATCGGCGACAAATCGGCGGTAAATAAGGTTTCGCTGTCAGTAATAGTATGTATGCGTGCACGCTGCACGCCTTCTACCAAGACCTTAACTGTACCGTCTGGCAATTTAAGCATCTGCAAGATATTGGCGATACAACCGATTTCATAGATATCTTCAGCAGAAGGCTCATCTTTCGCAGCCGCTTTTTGAGCTGATAGCATAATGCTCTTACCCTGCTCCATCGCAGCTTCAAGCGCCTTGATCGACTTGGGACGTCCTACGAACAGGGGAATGACCATGTGCGGAAATACCACTACATCGCGCAAGGGCAATAGGGGTAATTCTACGCGGTCAGTTATTTTTGAAATTGTCATGGTGCACCTCTAAGTGGATAGGTCTTGAATCAGTCAACAAGCCCTATAAAATTCAAATTGTAGATTGGCGCACTAGGCCAAAACTCAAGAGCTACATCCTAAAAACTCTCAAATAAAAAAGCTACCCAGAGAAAACTCCGTGTAGCTTTTTGGCAGAAGCTTTATTTTCTCGCTTCAGTGAATTGTACCTCGGATCGAGGTAGTGGCCTAGCTTAGTCAAACAATTTATGCCGGAACAATTTAAGCTCCAGCAACCTTGGCCTTTTCATTGTAAATCAACAAGGATTTGGCAGAATTAGTAATGGTATTTTCATCAATCACCACCTTGGCGACATTTTTCTCACTAGGCAATTCATACATAATATCCAACAAAGCATGCTCAAGGATAGAACGTAAACCTCGCGCACCCGTCTTACGCGCAATGGCTTTTTTGGCGATAGCCTGCAGGGCGGACGGGCGAATTTCTAACTCTGTGCCTTCCATTTCCAACAACTTAGCGTATTGCTTTATCAATGCATTTTTTGGCTCTACCAAAATTTGGATCAACGCCGCCTCGTCTAATTCACTTAAAGTCGCGATCACTGGCAAACGTCCAACTAATTCTGGAATAATGCCAAATTTAATCAAGTCTTGCGGCTCCGCTCCCAGCATCACTTGACTAGCACTCTTCTCCGCTTGACTCTTCACACTAGCGGAAAAACCGATACCGCTCTTCTCAGATCGATCAGAAATAATCTTCGCCAAGCCATCAAACGCACCGCCACAGATAAACATAATATTGGTGGTATCGATCTGTATGAAATCTTGGTTGGGATGCTTACGCCCGCCTTGCGGTGGCACGGATGCCATAGTACCTTCAACTAGCTTAAGCAAAGCTTGCTGCACACCCTCACCTGAAACGTCGCGGGTAATCGAGGGATTTTCCGCTTTACGAGAAATTTTATCAATTTCATCAATATATACGATACCTTTTTGCGCGCGCTCGACTTCGTAGTT
>JAIELM010000165.1 GCA_019752975.1 Undibacterium sp.
GATGTAACTCCACAATTTTTTGTTTGACCTCAATTACATCATTCAAACTCACCTCTCCAACCCTTGCTACACCGACAGCTTGCGCAGAAATCTTCCAGGTAATCGAATGCGGATCTAGGGGATCCTTACTCATTTGCGGCACCTGAGTTAACCAACTGATGTCACGATTCTCGCCTGCGCTTAAGGTATAGGTTTGCTGTAGTTGCTGCAATTGCTGCAGTGGTCGCAATGGTTTTTCGACTGCAAGATTATTACTCACAGTTAGACGAATTTTTAGCGGCTGATCGCCAGTATTACGTAGTGTGATTTTTTGACGTAGCACGTCGCCAGCCCGCACGGTCTGAGGTAAGCCAGATACTAACTGTAGCGGCTTGTTAACGGTCACGGTATTCTCAGCGGTTCCAAATTGATCGCTAGCATGGGTGGCGATAGCGACGATACGCCAGGTGGTTAACGAATCCGGCAAAATGAAGTTGAGCTTTGCTTCTCCATTCGCATCCGACTTAAGGTTGGTCACCCACGCTGCCAGCGAGGTGAAATTTTTTCTGGTTGCGGTGGGACTGTGACTAACGTCGACCTTTCCGCGCGCTCCAGAAACCACGACATTTGGCGCAAATTGGAGAGATCCATCAGGGTACCTAGTCCCATTATTGGTGTTACTAAAGTCGATAGAATGAATACATGCCCGCCCAATATAACAATAATTGTTTAGCAGACTGTACTCCATTGGCGGAATATATTTCAATGGCAACTGTAGATTACTAGCTTGATTGGCGTAAGTTTGAATTCCTAAATATCTTGCTCGCCAGAAGTACTCTAAAACATTCCATGTGCTATTCGGAGCGAGGTTCAACAAGGCCTCATCCACTACCGAAATCGTGAGCTGAGCGTCCGGTACAAGTACGCCATCTTCAGCGCGTCTCACGGTTAACTGAAGCCCTAGCGTTTGCCCTGGCGAGGCCAGTTGATGACTAGGCTTAATCTCCACTGCCAAGCGATGACTTGTCGGGTCTAGTCGCAGCTCCAATTGCCCTTGTCGATCAGCCACGCCACCTTGTAAAGCGCCACGAACTAGCTGTGCATAGATGTGAACCGCGGGGACATAATGCGCGGCTATCGGCAACACCACTTCCTGCTCTTCTTGAGTAATGCTTATTAACTGACTTTCGAATGTCCCCTCGCGTTCGACGCTGAGTAAAAGTTGCGCTGGCAAAAAAGGGCTACGTACCCGTAGCTTAGTCTTATCGCCCACTTTGACCGCACTTTGCTCATCAAGGACTTCGATGATTTCAGCAGTATGTTTCCAACGAAATTGTTCAGGAAATACCTTCAAAATAAGTTCTTGTGCATGCTCAGCACGAGCCCGAATTTTCCATTTAAAGCTGGTATTTGGCAGCGCCATTTCACAGCGCGCTTTGCCCACAGCATTGCTTGTTATTGTACATACGGTGTGCCATACCGCATCCTTGCCATCGCCTGTTCTGTCCCCGGTTTCAAGATGGCTTTCGATGATGATGTTCTTATTTTTTATTCCCTTATTTTTTTCATCTAGCAATATGGCATTGATCTCTAATTGATTTTCCTTGATTGATGGTTCCAATTGCAAACCTATCCTAACCATCTGTGGCCATATCACCGTGGTGAGTGTTTGTGTTTGGGTCTCTCCATTAGGGTCATCAAACTCCATATCGGCATGCAAGGTGATTGGATAGTTCACTTTTGGTAGCGTAATTTTTTCGCTGACCCGTCCTTGACTATTTAAGCGCAAACGCATTTCTGGTAATGGTGTCGCTTTTGGCCTAGGCCACGGTTCATCAACGAAGCGATATTCGCCATTGTAATAATCAGTCGAGTACTGAAATTCTCCTTTGACTTTGACCAGCTGGTTCGCCGCACTGCCTCCGCCCAAATAAGATATACGGGCATTAAGTTCTCCTAGTACTGAGGAGGTTTGTTGGTGCTCTGCCCAGGTAGTATTCAAGCTCAGCTGCGCTTCGAATACCGGCAAACGAAATTCTTCAATCTGGAAGGCTCCACGATGCAGCACGCTTTCTCTATACTCCGACCTTGCTTGCTCCTCGTGGATAGAGAGCTGATATTGGTAGTGCCCCAATTTGGCATCGATGGGTATTTTCCAACTCGACACAGCGCTACCATCTGGCTTCCATTGAAGTTTTTCTTGATACACCACTTCACGCCCACCACGCAAAATTCTCAAATGAATTTGCTCCGCCTTATCATTCTCAACAAAACTGGGCAATGTCCATCCTTGCCTCACATTTTGACGAAGTAGATGTTGCATAGATACCGTATCCCCTGCTCTAAATAGCTTCCTGTCGATCATCGTATGAGCAACCAGATCGTTATTACGACCACTCGCGTGCGCATTGATTTTGAGCACAGTGCGATCATCTCCCAAAGTGGCAATGAGCCAGGACTGACGAGACTTTTCTCTTGCGCATTGTTCGGGGAATGATGCGATCGGTAGAAGTACACGTCCTAAAGCATCGGAGTTTACGCTAGTGATCAATTTTGCTTCACAGGACCACAGCGCCAGCTTGACACCTGACAAAGGGAGTCCTGTATCGAATGCGGTCAACCAGATTAATGAC
>JAIELM010000558.1 GCA_019752975.1 Undibacterium sp.
TGTGATTTTAGTTTTTTTAAAAATACAGAAAAAGTGCGGCTTGAAAGCGTCGATTCAAACGCAAAACTATTTCCAGATGCAGCCAATTCATTTAGACGGGTTAACATAATCCGCCCGGCTTCAAATGCAGCACCCTCAGGATTAAACGCAGACAAACCCGCCGCGATTTGATCGGCATTCACAAAATCAGGAATCGCCAAATAGTCGCGCAAGACCAAAGGCGCAATGGTGGATTTACCTGCACCATTGGGACCTCCGATGACGATGACATGGGGCTGTGGCATGGATTTTTCTCTAGATGATTACACCGTGAGTTTGATTATTTTCTTTGTTCTCGTCAAAAATTAATTCGATGTTGGAATGTTAGAACTGACCCCGCGCTGCAGACCCCGCGCTGCATTTGGCCGCATCCACTATGGTATCCAAGCACGCAGGATTTTCCTTAATCATCGAAATTTCTTCGGCTGTGAGGCGAATACTGACATCAATCTCGACCACACCACCGATTAAAAACGTCAAAATCCAGTCAGTGCCATCGTCCATCAAGACATATGACCAACTTTTTTCTGCTAGTACTTTCATTTTATGCACTACCCTATTGATTATCTTTCGCCAATTAAAAAGCACAAATATTTCACATATTTACCAACTTTCAGATCCGCCACCACTAATACCCCAATTTGTATTTGGATTGATTTAGCGATAACCATGATTCGGCTAATTGATGAAAATCTTTATCACTAACTGACTCTGCCAATTTGCTCAATGCCGTTTTAGCATCATCAAACAACCAACCATTAGAATTCAAAGTAAACCATGCATCAGCATACTTTTTGTCATCCAACAATTGATAGAAAAGTTCCTTTTTCATAATGGGCATAAACCATGGGGGGCAAACTGGGGAATGAAAAAACTCTTTTTCTAGGATTTCACCTAGTTCAAGGGAACAGGATTTCGCCATATTTTCATAGGTCAGCGCCATACCCCTATGAGGAAAATCACCAACATAGCGACTATGATCCTCAAAACACATTAATGGAGCACGCTCCTTAAACGCTGGCAACGTCAATAGGCCTTCAGGATCATCACCACTATCTATAGACAAGTTATTCAACTCTTCAACATTGGTAACACCTAAATGTTTCGCAAAATCAGAAACTTCGTCGGTTACGCCTTCATGACTCGTAAGCTCTTCCAATATCATTTCTTGAAAGAGCTGTGTGGCATCACATGCAATTTCTTTGGTGCGATAGGCAATATTTACGTAGAGTCGGACAAACGAAGGCCGGCGATCACTAAACCAATGCTTCCAATATCCGGTATAGATCATCGCATCAGGGTTGCTCCAAATTGGCAGAAGCGCAGGAGGAAAGCCATAGCAAAGAGCAGGCTGGTTACAAGCTTCATCAGGAAACTTCAAATTCCCGAGAGCCAAGTCAGTAATCGCATCTGGCAGCTTCAAAATTTCATATAATTTTTTATATTCATTCATCACAATTCTCACTTTATTTCTCTAGGGGCTAACGGTGAAAAACTTGGGGTCAAGTCTTGACATGTAACATTATCGATCACCAGAAACAATTCGACTCACCGTAGAATAATGCAAATCTAAGTATCGCCCGATTTCGGCTAAACGATATCCATAGCGTCTGTGCGCTTCTTTGATTTTTTCGTCGCGCTCTGTCTTCATACGATCGTAAGAAAGCACGGGGTCAGAAAGCACGGGGTCAGGCCTTACATTTGACATTCACCATAGCACATCCTACACTCTACCGTAAATAAATCAAAAGGAGAGCGAAATGGCGAGGCCTTTACGGATTGAGTTTGCTGGTGCCTTGTATCACGTCACTGCCCGTGGCAATGCACGAGCGAATATATATGGTAATGATGAGGATAGACAGCAGTTTTTATCTTTACTCAAAACCGTCGTGGAGCGCTATGACTGGTACTGTCATACCTACTGCCTGATGGATAATCACTACCATCTTTTGATTGAAACCAACCGAGCCAGTTTGTCGGACGGGATGAAATTGTTGAATGGCTCGTATACCCAATATGTGAATCGGCGCTATCAACGTGTCGGCCATGTCTTTCAGGGGCGATTTAAAGCCATCTTGGTGCAGAAAGAATCTTACCTGCTGGAGCTGGCGCGGTACATCGTCTTAAATCCGGTGCGTGCCCAGATGGTGCGTAGTGCTAAAGACTGGCCATGGAGCAGTTATCGCGCCACAGCAGGCTTGACTGAAGGCGCGGCATGTCTGACGACAGATTGGGTTCTGGCCGGATTTGCCAAGACAAAAAATGTCGCACAACAGCGCTATCGGGAATTTGTACAGCAGGGCAAAGGTCAGCCATCTCCTTGGCAGCGCCTGAAAAACCAAATCTATCTAGGTGATGATGAGTTTGTACTCGATGTGCAATGCAAGTTAGAACCTGAACAGTCGCTGAAAGACATCCCCAAAAAACAAAAACAAGCACCCATCAAGTCCTTGGCGTATTTTGCCGATCTGGGGAAAACACGCAATGAAAGTATGGCGCTGGCATATTTAAGCGGACACTACACACTCGATCAAGTCGGACAACATTTTGGGGTAAGTTATGCGACAGT
>JAIELM010000293.1 GCA_019752975.1 Undibacterium sp.
TTGGCTATAGGATTCATGCATGCCATATTCAAATGCTCCATTGAGAGTAAGACACTCATACAATTGCATAGACGGAAGTTTAATAATCTCGTCTAGCAGCGTACTAACAGAGGCGGGATTAAGTAAGTCGACAGGAAGATGATTATCACCTTGATCGAAGGTAACATATCGTGGCAGTTTATGAGTGTTACGCCAAGCTTCTAAAGTGAGATTGAGATGGGCCTGATTCAGCGTCTCTATTGCTTCTTTGTTTATCGTCCATTGCGCTCGGGAGACAATCAGGCCTGCAATTGTTACGCGTGGCAAATAATCAAAACTGCGAACCACACTAGGCCAATTAAAGCCTATCCAGCCTGAATCGTCATCTTGTAACATGGCGAGGAATTGATAAACCCCCAGTTGAGTGGCGCTGTAATTATGCGCACTGGTCAAGCGTGGAATGACTTGCTTACCACTTTTTCGCTCACGCAATACTAAGCGCTCACCAGAAAGCTGTATGCTTAAATCTTCCAACCAGAATTGTTTTTCACGCGGTAAATCACTAGAACCAGCGAAGACAATATCGTATTCATACAAACGTGGTCTACGTAAAATATTGAGCAGTCTATCCTGTGGGTGATGCACGATTTCGGCATAGATAACATCCTCTTTATTGACACGACTCTCTATACTGTAGTTTTTAGTTGCCGCTTCTAGTCGCGGATTTAGGTGTGTAAATCGAGCCAATAATTCCAAACCATTACGCCCTCCCATATGACGTAATTCAATTTGTTGGGTTTGGTCTTTTTGACCGGGTAAAATGTTCACTTGCACATACAGGCCTTCTGCGACAGCACCGCGCGGAATTTCAGTAGTGCCTAATTCTTGTAGCTCGGCTTCTGTGATTTCTATATTCGCTGCTTCTTTGTTTTCAAATAAACGTTTGATCAACAACTTATCGATGGGTTTGATAGTTAAACCCGTCACACCACTTCCACCTTGAAATTCTCGTGCTAATTTTAAGCCATCGAAAAGTTCTGTGTCCATCCACCCTTTATGAGGAAAAGGTACGCCCAATTCTGGGTGTAAGGCATAGGCAAGATTGACCTCCCTATCTTCAAAACGAGCACGGAAGTGGGACTTATAATCTTGCATGGAAGTGCCGAAGCTCACACTATTTTCAGCGATGCATTGCAAGGCTTTAACCAGTCGATCTGCTTGCTCTTTGTCAAAATGTGCGTCTTGTTCAATCGCACTATCGATTTGAAATATACCATTGCTCATCTCTTTATTTCCAATCAAAGCCACAATACTCTTGTGCATGGCTTCATATTCAGGAATCAGACTTTGCTCAGTATTGGCTTTGGCGCGCAGGGCATGCAACTGCATTTGTATGGCTTTTAGTGGCGCAATCGCAGGATGATCTCCACACTTTTCTAGCGTTTGATCTAAGGAACAGCGGTCGGTACCGCTAGGGGCAAAATCAGGGAGTAGGAGCCGTTTATCTATGGCTTGATGCAAAAATTCATAGGCTTCTTCTTGACTAATATCTGGATCATTCATTAATAACTGACCAATACTTTGAAAGCTCTGTGGAGTTTGACAATGGTTTTTTAATAGTAAAAGTCCCTCATGTAAACTCAATTCCACTGCCCGATAAGTCCGTTGCCAAGTGCTGGTATAGACCCAATCAACATAACTTAAGTGCGAACCGACTACATAGGCAGTATTACTCACACGCCAGCTCAAGTTCTCACGCCAACCGTGGTCGGCTAGCGCAGCTTCAATTAAACGTGCTTCTATCGCCCCATCTAGATGAATGCCGCGTCGTATACTACGGGTATCTGGCTTTACATTTTTACCTTCAGTGAGGAATTGGATTTGAGCAAATAGTCCAAATGGTGTGCAACGATAGGCTGCGCGACTAATAAATTTTGCCAGCGTAGCGACAAGTTTTTTTCTCTCGGTCTCAAACTTAACGGCATCGCCCTCGCCGTTGCGATATTCGACCAATCGGGCGTGCAAGGATTGACTGGATAAATACAGGGCTTCATCCACTAAGGGTTGCTCATATAATTTTAAAATATAGATATCAGGGTCTGGACTACTGCACCAGTCTTGGAAAACACTCAAAGGTAAAAGGGGAGTACGTACAACGGCGAAATTTCCAGCTTGAAGAGTAGTTTTCATTTGCTATTTTTCTGGTGAATGACAGCTTGATTTTAAAGATATTTTCAACACTACATAAAACGAGATGTATTTTAGCAATTTAAGTTTCATTATTGCTCGAAAATTTACAAAAGAATTTATTGTATGAGTTTTTGCACTTTCGCCAAATTAAATACTAATATGCATTTAGAAATTTGAGAATGATTTTGAATTCGTGTTTTTTGCACACGTTAACTTAGGTAGTCGATGAGGAAAAAACGATGAAGAGAAGAGGAAGTCAAAAATAAAGCAGCGGTTTTAGAAGCAAAAAAAACAAGATGCACGCAACTAAGCAATCGAGAGCGCAGATGATGCGGCGAATTCATAAAACCATGGGCGAGCGACGAGCACACGAATTGACGAAGAAAACAATGACACGTCATACAGCAAATAGACAAAAAATAAAACGTCAAATAGAGAA
>JAIELM010000178.1 GCA_019752975.1 Undibacterium sp.
AATCCTCATCCGTACTCGATGCCAGCGTCTCTAGCCAACGCGCCTCGACTGAAAGCTCCAACTCGTCCCAACGCAAAATTTCCAAACGTACTTGTGCTCCGCGAGCCGCTTGTGGCATGCCGGGCAAACGTATAACGAGGGGAATTTCAACTAATCGCAAGATCTCGTCTTTCAACACGACCGCATCGACTTGCTGTACTTTTTCCTGACCTAACCAACGCAAACACCAATAACGTTCCATATTATTTTGAAAGTCATTATAAGCCGCATACGCCGCATCAAAGGCAGAAACGATGGCAAATAGTTCGGCATCCTTAGGCTTAAATGGTGCTACCAAGGGTGCCGTAATACCGTTTTCGACGCAAGCAATAATCTGCCATTGATTCACCAAATCAGTATAGCGACGTAATGGCGAGGTACTCCACGCATATTGATCCACACCTAGACCTTGATGCGGCGCAGCGTGAGTAACCATGCGTACTTGCATCTTGGCGGCCCAATTACCCGAACCGCCACCTTGTGCTCTATAAATTCCTGGGATACCGTGATCAGCTAACAATTTACCCCAAGTGCTATTGGCCAAAATCATCAACTCCGCGACAATTTTGTCTAGTGGTGCACCGCGCTTACGCCGTACGATACTCACCACATCATCGTCCACATAGAAGTTAAAATCAACGCGATTATTTTGTTCCGCCTTTAAACCGAAACTCTCACGTTTGAGCATGCGCCCCGCTTCCAAAACTTGCGCCCATTTCCATAGCAGGGCGATGTCGGCTTTGTGTGCATATTCACTAGCATCATCCTCGCCCAAGGCCAGATTGTCCTCAGTCACCAAAGCATCTAAATCATTGTGGCGCAAATTGGCTGACATGGGGATGGCTTCCACCTTAGTCTCAATGGCAAGCGTACTCCAATCTTGGGTATTTAACGTGACATACAGTGATACGGCAGGTCGTGTTTGTCCTTCACCCAAGGTATACACTTCAACCAAATCATCTGGCAACATGGTGATTTTATCGCCCGGCATATACACCGTAGACATGCGTGCTCTCGCCATCAGATCGAAGGCATCGCCTCGCTTAATTCCCAAAGTCGGTGCGGCAATATGGATGCCAACCTTAATCGTCTGCTGATCGACATGGGTAATCGAAAACGCATCGTCAATCTCAGTGGTCGTGACATCATCAATCGAAAAAGCTCGCACCTCTGCAATCGGCAAATCCCTAGGCAGGTTCGGTAAAGTCGTCGTCGGAAAACCCACACCTTTAGGGAAATTTTCCAATAAGAATTTAGAAAAATGGAAGTCTTTGGCATTTGCCAGACCACCGATAGACAACATCAGTTTCGCCGGATTGGTTTGTAAGTTGCTACATGCTTCCACCAAGGCTTTATATTCAATACTATTTTTATCGGGTTTAAATAGCAGCTGCAAGCCTAGGGATTTAAACGCTTCGGGCAAGCGATTGTGGGTCAATTCTTCGACATAAGCCGCTTGAATGATGGCCTGCTGTTTTTTCTTTTCTATTCCTGCCATGGCCGCTTTTAATGCCGCTTCTGGCGCGGCTTTATAACGACCACGACCTTTTTTATAAAAGAAGATCGGTGCATTGTGCAATGCCAAAATCAAGCCCGCGGCTTGCTCAGCCAGTGGCGATTTACCGAAATATTCAGCTCCTAATTCGGTAAAGCTAAATTCTTCTTGCCCCGCCACTTCCCACAAAAATTCCAAATCAATCTCGGACGCGATTTGCTTAGCTGCTTCGATTAAACTTGCCGCATCTGGTGTGGTAAATTGCAATAGCACGTCCTTAGCCTTCACCTTGGTGCGCTTGCCGCTGGCCAATTCCACTTGATAGGCTTCACCAGCTTGAGATAAAACATGACCAGCTTTAAAATCACCGGACTCTTCAAAAAATAAATTCATTCACTCTGCATTCTAAAAAACGGCGGGCAAATGATCTCTGCCCACCCTACTAAAATCGACCAAGCTTGGTAAAAAAACTTCTGTCACCAACAGGCTCGCGCCCTTACGCTTAAACACAGATCGCCTAGCAAATAGGCAATCAAATAGACGCTCATCAGGTGCTGCAATCAAACCCAAGTTCGCTATTCTACCTACCAAAGCATGACTAGGGCGCAAACGGGCAAATTCTAAAGCACCACGCTCAACTAAAGGATCATCGAACAGCGTGGTGCCTAGCGAGCGATTACCTAGTGTGGCAAACAAAGGCCATTGTTGCGCCGTCGCCGATAGCGGCAAGACGGTATGGGCATACACTACTGGCGTTTCGTTACAGCGCAATAATACGTCACGCTCCATCACTTGCACACGCTTGCGTAAAGTGATTTTTTCGAATTCATCCCGCAAACACATGGCACGATGTTGGTGTAAACGTTGCACTCTAAAAGTCTCACTACTCGCCAGCAAACGCGCCGTCAATGAGGCGCGAGAGGTCAGCCAATCGACCATCCATAACGGCGCTTGCACCGCATTGATGTGGCTATGCCAGTGCGCGCAAACGGAAAACCTAGCAGTCATCACAAAACGCTAACACCGCGTCCATATATTCAGCAAACTCGCTGACACCATGA
>JAIELM010000402.1 GCA_019752975.1 Undibacterium sp.
GAAGACAGGGAAAATGCTACCCAGAAAAAGGCAGCGAAGGCACAAACAAAATTGCAAAGAGCGGAAGAAAAAGCCGCATTCACTTGTACTTGAACAGCACAAAAAAAAACAGAAATTGGTGCGTCGGGAGGGGTTCGAACCCCCGACCCATGCCTTAGAAGGGCATTGCTCTATCCAACTGAGCTACCGACGCACAAGACATTTTTACGCCAAAAAAACACAAAAATGAGAAGGGGCAATGATACAGGGTATACCTGACTTATTCAAGGCCGCCAAGGCAAAACCATAGTGGTGCAACCCTACAAAAATTCTCCAGGCGCCAACTATTTAATGCAATCGGCCAAGCGACGCGCAAAACGGTTCGCAGCACTAGCATCCGAAGTTTCCACCATCACCCGAATCAAAGGCTCGGTTCCAGAAGCGCGTATCAAGACCCTGCCCTGTCCTGCTAATTCTTTTTCTACCGCCGTGATTTCCTGAACCAATGCCGCATTTTTTGTCCAATCATAGCCAGCATTCACACGTGTATTGATCAAAACTTGCGGGAATAAGGTGAGGTTTTCGAAGCACTGATCCAAAGCTTTACCATTGCGCTTAAGCGCTGACAATACTTGTAGAGCAGAGACAATACCATCACCCGTGGTGTGCTTATCTAAGCAAAGTAAATGACCCGATCCCTCGCCCCCAAGCAGGCAAGCATTTTTCTGCATTTGTTCAAGCACATAGCGATCACCAACCTTGGCTCTATAAAACGGAATCCCCATCCCTTTAAACGCCAACTCCACCGCCATATTTGTCATCAAGGTGCCCACCACGCCCGTGACAACCCCGGTCGCCATACGATCTAGCACCATTAAATATAATAGTTGATCTCCGTCGTAGACTTTACCAAGCTTGTCCACCATCAGCAATCGATCCGCATCACCATCTAAAGCGATGCCAAGATCGGCACGATTTGCGCGCACCGCTAGACACAGTGCATCGGGTGCGGTGGCTCCCACTTGATCATTGATGTTGAAGCCATTCGGTTGATTGCCTATACTGATCACCTCCGCGCCTAATTCATGGAAAACATGAGAAGCAATATGGTAGGCAGCACCATGAGCACTATCAACGACGATTTTGAGTCCACGCAAATCCAATTCATTGGGAAAAGTGCTCTTACAAAATTCGATGTAACGACCATTGGCGTCATCTAAGCGTTTTGCCTTGCCTAGCTGATCCGAACCGACGCATTGCATTTCATTTTCTAGTTCCGCTTCAATCGCGAACTCAAGCTCATCCGGCAATTTAGTCCCCTGCGCGGAGAAAAATTTAATGCCGTTGTCGTCATACGGATTGTGTGAGGCGGAGATCACCACACCTGCCGACAAGCGTAATGCACGCGTTAAATAGGCGATGGCAGGAGTTGGCATAGGGCCAGATAACATCACGTCCACACCAGCAGCGGCGAAGCCGGCTTCTAAAGCCGCTTCCAGCATATAACCTGAGACGCGAGTATCTTTACCAATTAACACCGTCGGCTTGGCCGTGCCATGCCCAGCTGTTTGCGCCAAGACTTTACCTGCCGCATAACCAAGACGCATAACAAAGTCCGGGGTGATTGGAGAAACGCCTACCTTGCCACGTATGCCATCTGTACCAAAATATTTTCTGCTCATAGTTATCCTATTTAATCGTAAGCTGGATTATTTACTTAGTGCCTGCAAAACCTTCAGTGCATCTACAGTCTCAGCCACATCGTGCACTCGCAAAATTTTTGCTCCTTTTTGCATCGCAGCGATGGCAGCACCTAAGCTTCCCGCCATGCGTTGTTCTACTGCCTTATCGGTGATCAGGCCTATCATATTTTTTCTGGAGAGGCCTGCCAATACAGGTAGGCCTAATTGCACACTCATTTGGGCAATACCATTAAGTAAAGCGATATTATGATCTAAAGTTTTACCAAAACCGAAACCGGGGTCAATGCAAAGTCTATTTTTATCTACACCTAGAGCTAGCAACTGCTGACAAGCATTATGCAAGTAAGTCGTTACCTCTTGCACCACATCCAAATATTGCGGCTGAATTTGCATATTCTGGGGCGTATTCTGCATATGCATAACACATAGCGCTACCTCGCTTTCGCACACCGCAGCACGTGATTCTGGGCTAGCAAAACCACGTATATCATTGACCATGTCAACCCCAGCGATAATGGCTTCGCGCATCACTTGCGGCTTATAGGTATCAATAGAAAGTGGTATGCCGCAATCGCGCAAAGCATAGATGAGGGGAATAACGCGGGATAGTTCTTCTTCTACGGGTAAAACTTGAGCACCAGGGCGACTAGATTCTCCACCGATGTCGATAATATCCACGCCATCAACGATCATTTGCTCAGCGTGTGAAATCGCATGATCTAGACTTTGAAAACGTCCACCATCCGAAAATGAATCCGGCGTGACATTCAAAATACCCATCACGAGTGGCTTGCTATTGGGTGACTTGAGCGGAAAACGAAATCGCCCGCATTCAAAAAATGGCGTCATAAAAAGGAAGGGTGAGGATCACTCCTCACCCTGTTAAAATTTACATCATTAAGAA
>JAIELM010000017.1 GCA_019752975.1 Undibacterium sp.
CCAATTACGATGTCGATGCCCGACGTGCACCTGAGCTTGGCCATGGAAATTTGGCCGAACGTAATCTCAATTTGCTAAAAAAATACCCCAAGCTGACGGGTCACATGCCGAGAAATTTATCAACGATGACTGAGGGTAGGGTGGTGCATGGTTAGTGTTATATCCCTTATTTGAAATAGGACTTACGCAAAACCGACGCTGACGTTGTTTCCTACCTTCAGCATGACTCTCATCCTAGTGAGTTAAAACCGTTTTTTTTTGGAGAGCATGATGGCCAGAGCCTTTGCTGCAATAAATTTTACTGACAGTGTTAAAGCAGCGCAAACGCGTTACCGTAGCCGTGAGGCGAATCTTGGTTTTGAACTGGCGGAAGACAGTCGCCAGGAAATCACCGCACGTGAGGCAGAGTTCATCGAGGCGCGTGACAGTTTCTATCAGGCGACGGTTAATGAGGATGGTTGGCCGTATGTGCAGCATCGCGGCGGGCCGCGTGGTTTTCTCAAAGTCTTAGATGAAAACACCATAGGTTTTGCTGATTTTAGCGGCAATAAACAATACCTGAGTGTTGGTAATTTGAATGCCAACGATCGTATTGCCATTATTTTGATGGACTATCGTGAACGCCGTCGCTTAAAGATTTGGGGGCGCGTCCGTATTGTGCATGAGGCGGATGAACCAGCGCTGATCGCGCAACTGGAAATGACGAACTATCGCGCACGAGTCGAGCGCGCCTTGGTTATTACGGTGGAAGCTTGGGACTGGAACTGTCCTCAACATATTACCCCACGCTATACCAATGACGATATAGAAGAACTGATACAGCCACTGCAAAATAAAATTAGCATGCTCACTAAAACCTTGTCTAGTTCTAGTATAAGCACTAACGCTGCGACAGCCACGATTACCCCGAAAGAACTAGGGGATGGCAAGTTACCCCTCGTCATCAGTGGAATTCGCCAATTGACTCCCGACATCCGTGCCATAGAGTTGCGAGATCCTTCTGGTCAGCCTCTACCAGAAGTGCGCGCAGGTTCGCATCTGGCGGTACCCGTCATATTGAACAATGGTATGAAAGCGCTGCGCTATTATTCCATTGCGTCGAACCCGAATCGACGTGATATTTATGAGCTCGCGGTGCATCAAGAAATGCAAGGCGAGGGCGGATCCGCTTTTGTGCATAAGCATTTTCAACTGGGGATGGTACTTCATTGCGGTTTGCCAGCGAACCATTTTCAGCTGCAAGATGATCAAGCTCCGGTAGTGCTGATCGCGGGTGGTATTGGGATTACAGCGATCAAGCCTATGGCGCAAAGTTTGCAGTCGCAAGGGCGCGCTTTCCACTTGCATTACACCGCAAAAAGTCCAACGCAAATGGCTTATCGTGATCGGCTAGTGCGTGATCTTGGAGGTCAAATAACAAGCTATTTTTCACAGCAAGAGCAGCGACTCGATTTGGAAGCGTTATTTCGTGATGCAGCGACGCATACGCAGTTTTATGTGTGTGGTCCTGAACGTCTGATTAAGGCCTGTTTGGCCGCGGCGGCGCAGTTTGGTGTTGACCGTTCACAGATTTATTTTGAACGCTTCAGTGTGGCAGCGAATAGTCAGGATGTGGCATTTGACGTGGTATTACGTCGTTCACAGCGAGTGATTAAGATTGCCGCCAATCAGACTGTCTTGCAAGGTCTCACAGCAGCTGGGGTGGATACCTTGTCCGATTGCGGCGTGGGTATTTGCGGCACCTGTGCGATCAAGGTATTGGCGGGTGATGTTGATCATCGTGATACCGCATTTACGGACGCCGAACGTGCTGGTTCCAAGCTGATGTGTGTCTGCGTATCACGTGCCAAATCAACGCTGCTTGAGTTGGATTTGTAATCCAAGCGTAACTTAAAGCGTAACTTCAGAGCGTAACTTCAGAGCGTAACTTCAGAGCGTAACTTCAGAGCGTAACTTCAGACATCCATCGGATAAACAGGAGAAATTGATGACAAATAGCGACACACCACGGCCACCGTTACCACCATTTACGCTGGCGACGGCGATACAGAAAGTACGAATCGCGGAGGACGCTTGGAACGCGCGCGACCCACATAAGATTGCGATGGCCTACACCGCAGACAGCCAGTGGCGTAATCGTCACGAATTTCTTCAAGGTCGGGCTGAGATCATTGCGTTTTTAATCCGCAAATGGGAACGTGAACAAGGGTATCGCTTGATCAAAGAAATCTGGGCGCATGCGGACAACCGAATCGCGGTACGTTTTGCCTATGAGTGGCACAACGATGCAGGGCAATGGTATCGTTCCTATGGCAATGAAAATTGGGAATTCGACGCGCAGGGATTGATGCAGCGTCGCCTAGCCAGTATCAATGATTTGGCTATCGCCGAATCAGATCGATTATTCCATTGGCCGCAAGGACGTCGCCCTGATGATCATCCTAGTCTTAGTGAGCTTGGTTTGTAGCACGGTAGACATACGTGGCGATGACATGGGTTAGGAGATCCGGTGCGATTGTGACTGGCGAGCCGCGTCGCAGCGAAGTCGATAGCTTAATTCAAGTGCGATTAAAGTGCGATTAAG
>JAIELM010000404.1 GCA_019752975.1 Undibacterium sp.
CCGAGGTCAACTCTGTAGGTCGCAGTCTTTTCGTAGGATGTCTATAGCCTAGCGTAGTGCGGTTGAACCGTTGACGCGAACCTACCATGGCAGCTGGGATAAATATAATGAAAATCTGGTAGTCGAAGTCCGGAAGGCTGTGATCAACCCTAAGTTAAGCCAAGACAAATTCGTGAGAAAATTGACGCGCTTAGCTGTCAACGTGACCGGCAATATGCTTGATTTCTTTTACTGGAATCAGAACAAGTTTTGGGCATACCGTTGTGTTGCATTCCATGGGTGGAATCAGGTTGACTGACACATGTCACTTCGCACTCAACTAGGATAATAAACTCGGCGCTTGTTGTGTATTTTTTTGATTGACTTGGTGGCCTAGCTCTTGTCTATATTATCGTGGGCTGTTAGCGTAATAGTTGTATCGACATTGATGCAAAGGTGCAAGCGTGCCCCAGTTTTAGAGTTTGATGAAAGAGGTAGCCGTGCGACTACCTTCGACTGTGCGCGAGCTTCCATCCACCCTTAGCCTTACATACACGTCCTATACACCTCAGCAATCGAAGTCAGACCTGCACGTGCTTGTGTGACACCGTGCTCGGCTATTTGTGTCATGCCATTAGCTATCGCCAGTTTCGACAATTCGTCAGCAGAAGCACTGGCGTGGATGGCATCGCGCATGGCTTCGTTTACCACTAAGAGCTCATATACCGCCAAGCGACCTGAAAATCCAGTTTGATGACAATGCTCGCATCCTCGACCTCGGTAGAATTTCTCATCGCTTCCTAATCCCAAATTTTCCCGCATGATAGACGTTACCACTTCTTCCTCTAGGCAATGCGCGCAATTTTTTCGCACCAAGCGTTGCGCTAAAATGCCGATGACCGAGGCACGTATCATATACGGTGCGACGCCGATTTCCATTAGGCGCACAATGCTACTAGCGGCATCATTCGTATGCAGTGTACTAAACACCAAATGTCCAGTAAGGGCACTCTCTACGGCGATTTTACAGGTTTCCGCATCCCGCATTTCGCCGATCATAATCACATCAGGATCATGGCGCAGTATATGGCGCAAGGCTTGTGGGAAACTAAAATTAATTGCTGGTACCAATTGAATTTGACGCGTACCAGGTAGTTCATACTCGATGGGATCTTCTACGGTAATAATATTCACATCGCCCTTAACGACTTCTTGCAATGCGGCATAGAGCGTAGTCGATTTTCCTGATCCAGTCGGCCCCGTCACCAAGATGATGCCGTGCGAACGATTCAGTAAATCCTGGAAACGCGCCTCATCTTTCTCTTGAAAACCAATTTGATTAATCGTGCGTAAACCCTGATTCTTATTCAGCACGCGAATGACGATACTTTCACCATACTGAACAGGAATGATAGAAATACGCAAATCAATTTTGATTTGTTGATGCACATAGGTGATGCGTCCATCTTGAGGTAAGCGACGTTCCGCGATATTGAGACGCGACATAATCTTAATGCGGCCGACCACAGCCGCTAATAAAGACTTGGGATACTCCTTGAGCTTTAACATAGAACCGTCTATGCGATACAGCAAGTCGAAATGCTTGGCTTCAGGGCGTATGTGTAGATCGGAGGCATTACGTAGCACAGCAGTTTGTAGCATCGAATCGACCAGCTTCACGATGGGCTGTTGCTTTGCCATGAATTCGGCATCTTTCACTGCTTGAATATCAGGCTCATTGGAGCTCAGCGCCTGTTCATATTCCTGTAGGCCATCGTTCTCCTCATGCGCCAAGTAATTTTCATGGATCGCTTGTAAAATTTCTTGACGCTTTGCAACCACTACCAGCACACTTTTTTGGGTAATAAAGCGTAAAAAATCCGAGGCTTCTTGAGAAAACAAACTAGCGGTCGCCATCACCAAGTGTTCGTCATGAAACATGAGCGGGAGTACTTCATAGCGTCTAGCAATGGTTCCTGGCAATAACTGCAATGCCTGTGGATCTATGTCGAAATTAGACAAATTCACCGTGGGTATATTCAATTGAGAACACAATGCCAAATTTAATGCATCATGACTCACCTCTCCCAAATCCAATAAAATTTCACCAATTTTCTTATCTCCATCCTCGCGGTGCCATATAGCGAGCGCTTTGCGCAAAGATTCCGGGCTAATTGCGTGCTCTTTCAATAAAGTCTGTCCTAATAACTCATGATTTCTCACACTATGCAAATTATCATGTTCGTAAGCTTGCGCAGCCTTTTCATTATTGATGGATTGAGATTGCAAAAGCTGTTTCAATTCCGCCGTGTTACAGGCTGTGAGATTGACTAATAGCGAAGTGGAAGCAGTTGAGTTTGGCATAATATTAAATGGTAGAGATTGCCTAACATCGCACTGTCTAGGCATACATCCAAGGCAGTCCCGTTAGAGAGATATTCCAATATGAAATTCTAGGTTAAATGGCATTGGCGATTGATTTCGCGCCTGTTCTAAAAGACAGTTCACCCGACATTCTTCATTATTAACCGAGAATTTCCATTAGGGTTTGAGATGATGGCGGATGAGTTTGCGAGGCAGTTTTGTGTGATTTTATTTTGT
>JAIELM010000518.1 GCA_019752975.1 Undibacterium sp.
AGACAGTGCGGCTTTGCTGACTTATCGCGCTGCTTGGCAACGCGATCAAGGTCAAAAGGTCACCAAAGAAGCGGCGATGGCAAAGCTGACGGCGACGGAAGGAGCGCAGCAAGTGATCGACGCCGCACTGCAATTATTTGGTGGCATGGGCGTAATGAGTGAAGTTCCAGTAGAGCGACTGTACCGAGAAATCCGCGCGCTGAGAATCTATGAGGGGGCCAGCGAGGTACAACAACTCATTATCGCCAGAGAAATTATAAAAGATTACACCGTACAAAAATAAGCACAGGGAGAAATTATATGGACATCTTACAACCCAAAGGCTGGGTTAAGCCTCGCGGCTATTCTAATGGCGTAGTCGCAACAGGTCGCACCGTCTGTGTTGGTGGCATGATAGGATGGGATGGGCAAGGGCAATTTCACAGCGATGATTTTGTAGAACAAACGCGACAAGCCTTGCAAAATGTTGTGGCCGTTTTAGCCGAAGCGGGTGCGACTCCAGAACACATCGTACGCATGACTTGGTATGTGCTGGATAAAAAGGAATATATTGCCGCCTACAAGGGTGTGGGACGGGTTTATCGTGAGATCATAGGATCTCATTACCCCGCGATGAGCGCCGTCCAGGTGATGGGCCTGATCGAAGATAGGGCGCGCTTAGAGATAGAAGTAACGGCGATTGTGCCGATGAATCCTGATGATTGACGTAGACAGCGCTAGCGTCGTTGGCCGGCTTAGCTGGGATATTTGCGTAGATCCTCATCCTATGGATAAGGTGGTGTATGTTTCGTTCTAAGGTCTTTTACTTCATTACGTCAATTACCGCTCAGTTCACCTGGGTGGCTTTGCTAGCGACTTTCTTATTGATGGGAAGTGCTTGGTACGCGGGAAACCGTACACTGAAAACCGCGATGCTAGAAAATGTCAACACCAGTATTTTCCAAACCTCACAGCTCCTCAATCTTACCGTATCAACCTACGCCAGCAACAATGACTTGGCTACGGTACAGATATTTTTTGACGAGATGATAGACAAAGATGCGAAAAATGGTTTGGCCTATGTGGTCGTGGTTGACTCGCTAGGTCGAGTCGTGTTGTCGACTCAAACTAAAGATTTCGTGTTGCCCAAAATAGATTTAGCAGTAGATTTAGAGCGTGCTGCGAAGCGTGGCGCAATCCATGTGCGTAACGCTATTTTGTTACCAGGAAATGAGGCTGGATTTTTACAGTACGGTCTCTCAACTAGAAACATTGTGTCCGCGATGGCTGAAGAACGCACCAGTTCATTATTGCGCACTGCATTTGTGATGTTGCTGGGGTTTTCTGCGATCGTGTTTTTGGGGCGCCGAATTACCCATCGCATGAATCAAGTGATACAAGCTAGTCAAGCGATCGTAGCAGGAAATTATCAATTGCATATTAGCGTCACTGGACATGATGAATTGTCGCAGATGGCTGAATATTTCAATCGAATGGCGGACGCGGTTCAGACAAAAATTAACGAGATTACTGCTCTTAATCTTTCCTTAGAAGATAGAGTGTTGGCCAGAACTTCGGAATTGGCCACCTCTAAGCAATTACTTGAGGAAAATCTTATTCGACTGAAAGAAGCGCAAAAACAATTGATCAATGCGGAGAAAATGGCTAGCCTAGGTTCTTTGGTTGCTGGTGTTGCGCACGAGCTCAATACCCCCATAGGGAATGCCTTCATGGTGTCCACCACGCTAAGCCATAAGGTGGAAACAGTGCGCGAGCTTTCTACCAGTAGCAAAATGCGTAAAACCGATTTCGAGCGATTTTTAGCTGATATGGATGAGGCTGCCGAACTTATTTATAGCAATCTACGTCGCGCAGCGGAACTCATCAGTAGTTTTAAGACGGTCGCCGTAGATCAAACTAGCGAACAAAAACGCCTCTTTAATTTGGCGCAGACCATGGATGGGCTGGTATGCACGCTAAAACCTCAGCTCAAGCAAACCAAAATTTCCATGACGATGCATATTCCGTCGACGATAAACCTGAATAGTTATCCTGGACCCTTAATACAAGTGCTGACAAATTTGTTTAATAATGCCTTGATTCACGGTTTTGAACAAAAAGATGAAGGGGAAATTCATCTTACTGCACGTATCGATCCCTTTGACGATCGTTATGTTAGGTTCTACTTTAGTGATAATGGACGTGGTATAGCGCCTGATGATATTGATAAAATATTCGACCCATTTTTTACCACCAAACTCGGACAGGGCGGTTCAGGTTTAGGACTGAGCATTTGCTATAACATCGTTGTCGGCATCTTAAAAGGGAAGATTTCAGTCATATCGGAACATGGTGATAGCGGAAGTTCAGGCACCGAATTTATGTTGCGTATTCCGCTGGATGTGGCCTAGTTGTTTTGTGACCTTCGTGCTCCTTAGTACTTCCGCATCAAGGAGTTTGGACTTCTCGTTGCTCACCAAGACGAACCCAAGTGCTGGGCTGGGCTTCACATAATCCTAAATTCCTCTGTTGGACGGGTTCGAGTGTGCATTTTTCCGCGTCTTTGGCAAGGCATAAATACCTTTGGTGC
>JAIELM010000063.1 GCA_019752975.1 Undibacterium sp.
AAGGAATTAAATTAGGCTTGGATGACGAGCGCCTTTTTGTTCCATGGGAGGCTGGACGCGCACGATTTTTCTTCACTTTAATTGAAGATGAGGTGGATGGCATTAGCTTACGTTTGGATGCCCAAGCTTCACCCGACATGGCGTCGCGTGTTCTACAAACGCTCATCAGCCAAAGACATGGTGGCAGTGACGATACCAATTTAATCGTACCCATGGGCTTATACAAGCAAAACCAACAAACCCAGAAAATATTCACCATCGTCATGAGCTCAATTGCTGCTGTATCACTCCTAGTAGGCGGGATAGGTATTATGAATATCATGCTGGCGAATGTACTCGAGAGGCGGCGTGAAATAGGCTTAAAACGCGCCCTAGGAGCACGACGACGCGACGTGGTCGAACAGTTCTTGGCCGAAGCACTAGTCATTGCAGTTACTGGTGCATTGCTCGGGGTGGTTTTAGGGGCAATTGCCGCCTACAGCATCGCCAGCCTAGCCAGTTGGTCGGTAGCTTGGTCGCCGCTGACATTGACTTTGGCGGTCGCTATGTGTGTTGCGGTTGGATTAGCCTTCGGCGTTTTTCCAGCCAAGCAAGCTTCAAAATTAGACCCGATTGCTGCTTTGCGTAGTGACGGCTAGATGATGTAGCTAAGGCAAAAATTAAGGGCAATAGTTGAGGTGTGATGACATGACCAAGGCCATGAAAAACACTCGTCACATGGTTTTGGCCTACGGTCACAAATTGCTTATAGGCGAACGTCAATGCCAGCATAATGATGATGAAATCCACATGGTTCCACGGTGATTAACACATAAAATCATGTAATGACATAGTGGCGTAAAGATTCAAATTATTTCCATCGCAATTCCAAAAGGAGGTATCTATGAAAAAACTTTTTTTAGCCGGTTTATTGAGCGTGTCACTGTTTGGAGCGGCTGTCAGTCAAGCGCAAGATCTCAACTTAAAAGCCGCCATCGCTGGCAAGCATCGTAGCGCGGAAAATGCCGCGCGCGATTCTGCGCGCCATCCTTATGAAACCCTGAGTTTCTTTGGGATTAAATCGAATATGACGGTGGTTGAGTTAGTACCAGAAGGCGGTTGGTACACGGAGATTCTGGCACCGTATTTACGGGAGCATGGAAAATTGATCGGTGCCGGGGATTCACTTAAAGTGGAAAAACCTAGTCGCTATGCTTTGATGTTTAAACAAAAATTAGATTCGAATCCCGCCGTCTACGATAAAGTCGAAATAGGTGTGTTTGAATCGCCTAAACACTTTGACTTCGCCCCTGCTGGTAGCGTCGATATGGTGCTCACTTTCCGCAATGTGCATAACTGGCTGGACGGTGGTGAGCAGGGAATGGCTAGCACTTTTAAGGCAATCCATACTAGTCTAAAATCTGGTGGCATCTTGGGCGTAGTTGATCATCGCCGCCCAGTGGGTATGGCGCAAGATGATAATCCAAAAACGCAAAATGGTTATTTGCATCAAGCCTATGTGATTCGCGTCGCCGAAGCTGCGGGTTTTAAGTTGGCGGGTACGGCAGAAATCAATGCCAATCCTAAAGACAAAGCCGACCATAAAAATGGCGTATGGTCCTTGCCACCGACTTTCGCTGGCGGTGAAAAAGATAAGGCGAAATATGCGGCGATCGGCGAGAGCGATAGGATGACTTTGAAGTTTGTGAAGCCGTAGAAGCCGTAAAGCGCTAGTAATTCCCACACTCGCCTCAACGGAAAAAAGCTGTTGTAGCGAGTGTCTTTGCACTTTTTCCGGACCGCGTAGTGTGACGATACCTGTTTCTTCCTTCGCATACTACCGACTTCGACTCTGCGTCTAACCAGCGTCTGTTTTGCGTAAGTCCTACTATCGCAGGCAATTGGTTTGTCGATTGAGGTCTTTGTGTCATCTAGTTTGTCACTCCTTGTTAAATTCAGGAAATATTTATTTTTTTTGGTCAAGCTTGGTGCTATTAAGTCGTTAAAGAAGTGCGGCGGATAAATAGCCAAGTTGAGTTTGAAATTGATTGATCTAAAAGAGGCGGTATCATGAACCAAGTGACTCATCCAAATCGGCAGCAAGTCAATCCGCATACGCCGCAGCCTCAAACGACAAATAAAGTAGTGTCGGACATCAAAGAAGTCCGTCGCCAACTTGGTTGGACTATGACAGAAGAAATGTATCGTAGTGTTAAACCCCGTTGCTTTTAGTTGGCCTGGGTCTGGACTTGGGTTTTAGGTGCTCGGCGTCAATCAGAATAATAAGTATTTTCGTAATTATTCAGCCCACTTTGGTATCTAATGAAAATCTTAAAACCCCTCAACGCTATGGGCGGCTGAATAATTACATATTTTCGTAATTATTCACTCCTCTATGACGAAGTTGAAATTTCAAAGTACTCCACCCTATTTTATGTCATTCACGAGGGTTTAATCGTGAATCCTGTGGCGTCCCTTGCTGAACAAAAGTCGCTGGTTTTCCGCTAAAAAGAGCTTGTCGCGAAAGGTCAAAATCAGAGACAAAACCCCTCAACGCCGAGACGCAGAGACGCTGAGAAAAT
>JAIELM010000080.1 GCA_019752975.1 Undibacterium sp.
AATTTTACGCGGTTATGCCAAATATACGCATATTCGCGGATAGGACTTGCGCAAAACAGACGCTAGCGCTATTGCGTTCGCCGTTTGCTAAACTAAGGTACTAAAGTACTGCCTTCGGCTCCGCGCCCGAGTCAAGCAGTCGAGTGCAGGCTCTAGCTAGCGCAATTTTGCGTAAGTCCTAACGAAATGTATAAGATCGAAAAAATCATTGTTGAATACGCAGTCTCGCTTTACCATAGACCTGATAGCAAAATGGCGGAAAGCTCTACGCTGTTCCGCCATCACACTATTTTTATCCTCCGCGCCGCATCATTTCAAAAAATTCTGCATTGTTTTTGGTTGCTTTCATCTTATCGAGGATGAATTCCATCGCTTCGATCTCGTCCATAGAGTAGAGTAATTTGCGCAAAATCCAAATCTTTTGTAACTGATCAGGTTTGATTAATAACTCTTCGCGGCGCGTGCCTGATTTATTTAAGTTGATTGCTGGGTAGGTACGTTTTTCTGCAAGACGGCGTTCTAAATGAACTTCCATATTGCCCGTCCCTTTGAATTCTTCGTAGATAACGTCATCCATCCGGCTACCGGTCTCTATCAAGGCTGTAGCGATGATGGTTAATGATCCACCTTCTTCCACGTTACGGGCGGCGCCGAAGAAGCGCTTTGGCCTTTGCAATGCGTTGGCATCGACACCACCGGTTAACACTTTTCCAGATGCTGGAATGACGGTGTTATAGGCGCGGGCTAGGCGGGTGATAGAGTCTAATAAAATGACCACGTCTTTCTTCATTTCGACTAAGCGCTTGGCTTTTTCTAAGACCATTTCGGCCACTTGTACGTGGCGAGTGGCGGGTTCGTCGAAGGTCGATGCGACCACTTCGCCGCGCACTGAACGCTGCATTTCAGTGACTTCTTCTGGACGTTCGTCGATCAAGAGCACGATCATGGTGACATCAGGGTGATTGGTGGTAATCGCGTGGGCGATGTGCTGCAACATCACGGACTTACCGGACTTCGGTGAGGCGACTAAGAGCCCGCGCTGACCTTTGCCTATCGGAGCGATCAAGTCGATGATGCGTCCGGTGGTGTTTTCTTCACCGCGCATATCGCGTTCTAGGTGAAGAATTTTAGTCGGATGTAGTGGTGTTAGGTTTTCAAATAGAATTCTGTGCTTAGACATTTCTGGCGCTTCGCCATTGACCTTGTCTACTTTGACTAAGGCGAAATAACGCTCACCGTCTTTGGGGGTGCGTACTTCACCTTCTATCGAGTCACCTGTATGCAAGTTGAAACGTCGAATTTGCGAAGGGGAAATATAAATGTCGTCGGTCGATGCCATATAACTGGCATCGGGTGAGCGTAAGAAGCCAAAGCCATCAGGCAAGACTTCGAGAGCGCCATCACCAAAGATTTGTTCGCCACTTTTGGCGCGTTTTTTAAGTATGGCAAACATCAATTCTTGCTTACGCATACGCGCAGCGTTGTCAATGTCCAGTCCTATCGCCATGTCTAACAGGGCGGAGACGTGTAGGGCCTTTAATTCGGATAAATGCATGTTGAGTGTCCCGAGATGGGAAAGTATGGTGGGGGAGTGAACAGAGGAACTACAGGATGATTATGAATACTAAGGGTTTACAACCCAAGAATTTTTTCCTAAAACTGTCTCTATGTTTCTACGTCTAATTATATGTGTTTGGGTGTTACAAGCGTACTACAAAGGTACTGCAAAATGATGCTGCTTAACGGAATAAGATCGCAATAATATCGCAATAACTCAGTGTGGCTGCGAATAAAAATAGCAGCCACAAACGCGAGTGTATGCTATTTACTTAAATATTGCCATCAATAAAGGCAGTTAATTGGCCTTTCGCTAATGCACCTACTTTTTGTGCAACAATATTACCGTTTGCGAAAAGTATTAAGGTCGGAATGCCGCGTACGCCAAACTGTCCGGGCATCGCTTGATTAGCGTCAACATCCATTTTGGCGATGGTGAGTCTGCCTTGATATTCTTTTGCGACATCGGCCAGTATGGGGGCGATCATTTTGCATGGGCCGCACCATTCTGCCCAAAAATCTACCAACACGGGTAGTTCAGATTTTAATACATCGGCTTCAAAAGAAGCATCGCTTACATGGATAATATTGTCGCTCATGGAATTCTCGTTCAGAGGGGGAAAGTTTATTTAATTTTGTGACGACTTTGTTTAATTCAAGGGCTAAAGCATGCTTCTTGAATTGTCTCGCAGTGTTTAACGATAAATAATACCCTATTTTTATCTTTGTGGTTTATTTTGTGTAAAAGGGCTTAGTGATCGCATAGAATACTCTCAAATGAGTGGCTCTTTAGTCTCTATGAGAACAAGTTCAATCACCAATTGCTGACTCGTTGAGGGCGCAGAGAAAAGTTGACATTCCGCTTTGCGATCTCTGCGTCTTTGTGTTAGGTGCGGTTGGATTTGATTGTTTTCAAAGGAACTGATACTCACGCAAATTAATCATAGGGTGTTACGTGCAATCGATCCATATTCCAGCCTCGTCCCAATTTTGGCAAACCGCCG
>JAIELM010000267.1 GCA_019752975.1 Undibacterium sp.
TAAAAAGAATGAGCAATTGCGCACGGCTCAACGTGACTTCGCCGTCAGCGCATGGCGTCCTTTAGAAGCACGCGGCTATCCTGATAATTTCACCTCGGCCAACACCTTCCCTGCTGGCATATATTCTGTATCAGGTAAAAAATATTTAGGAAATCCAAGTGCACCTGACTGCGCGCCACCATCCAGCATTTTGATCAGCGGCGCCTGTCGCTTCGATTACCAAGCGGCAGCAGACGTTTACCCTGAATCCGAAAAAACCAATTTAATCACCCGCAGCACATTTGCAATCAACACCGATCACACTATTTTTGCCGAATTTACGGCGTCAAAAAATGCTGCAAAATATCGTCTGTCACCAACCGGCGTCAACGGCAACCAAGGCACCAAATCTAGCGCCTGGACTTATCCCGCTGGTGGTCCCTTCTATCCAAAGACTTACGTCAACTCTGCAGGTCAAACTGTGGCAACAGATGGGCAAGCATTCAACGTTCGTATGCGTATGACGCCAGGTGGTGCTCGCACCAATGGTCAAGAATCTGAACAACAACGATACTTGGTGGGCGCAGAAGGCACCGTGGCCGGTTGGGATTACAACACCGCGTATGCACACTCCATTTCAGAAAACACTCAAACACTGACTAACGGTTACTACGATAAAGCCAAACTGCTGGCTGCCTTTAGAACCGGAAAAATCAATCCTTTCGGTGCCCAAAATGCGGAAGGGCAAAGCTTGTTAGACGCTGCCGAACGCAACATCAACGGTCGCAAAGGTAAATCCACTACCGACATGTTTGATGCACGTTTTACCCGTGAAATAGCACAGCTAGCAGCAGGCGCAGTCGGCATGGCCACTGGCATTGAGTTGCGCCGTGAAAAACTCGAAGACAATTCGTCGGACGAAATTTTGGCGGGTACAATTTACTCAACCTCAAAATCCCGTCGTGTTTCCGAGTCTCGCGATGTCAAGGCGATCTTCGCAGAGTTTGATGTTCCATTGAGTAAAGAGCTCAACGCGCAACTGGCACTACGTCATGATTCCTATGGCGGCAACATTGGCAGTTCAACCAATCCCAAAGTCGCGTTACGCTATCAACCAAGTAAAGATTTCTTATTCCGCGTCTCCTTCGGTACTGGCTTCCGTGCGCCAACAATGAAAGATTTGGATCCATCCGCAGTTGAGACCTCAACTGGTGGCTTATATTTCGACACCATAGGCTGCAAGAAATATAACTCACAATGTTATAGCGATCAAATTCCCACAACAGAAGCAGGTAATCCAAATCTGAAACCAGAAAAATCCAAACAATTTTCTATGGGTTTTGTGTGGGAACCATTAGCCGCATTCTCTGCCGGGATCGATTACTGGAGTGTACGTAAAACGGACGTGATTAAGTTTGCACCAGAAACCTTGATCGATACAGATCCAAGCTTCGTCGAAAAATCCATCACCCGCGACAGTGACGGTTACATCACGAACTGGGCGCTGACGGCACAAAATCAAGGTAATGAGACCAAAAGCGGGATAGATTTGAATTTTGCCTATCGCACTCAGTTTGACGGTATGGGCAAATTAACGACACGCTGGTCAGGTACTTTGATGACTAAGAGTGAGCAACAATTCTCAGCCAATTCCAAAGTATTTGATAACTTAGGTAAATGGGGCTTTGAATATGTCACACCGAAATGGCGTCATCGTTTGAGCACCGATTGGGATATAGGCAATTGGGGCGTGACGGTGGCCAACAGCTTCCAATTGCATCATGAAGATCAACAATTAGATCCAAGTGGCAAACGTCCTACTGCTGCGTCGTATAGTTTGTGGGACCTACAAGCTAGCTACTATGGCTTTAAAGGTGTGAAAATTACTGGTGGCGTCTTAAATGTTTTGAATACTAAGCCGCCATTCTCCAATCAAACGCTCACTTACTTTGCGGGTTTTGACTCTACCTATGTCGATCCACGTGGTCGTTCCTATTATGTTCGATTGAACTACGCGTTCTAATTGCGCGTGAGCAAACTGACAGTGATCGGAGAGAGGCGAGTAAGCTCTTCTCTCTCCTAAAATAGGATTGATTTCTTGTGCGGCAATTCTCCCGCATTTGGGGTAGCATCTTAGTATGTCTACCCTATTTTTTCCCAGTAGGACTTACGCAAAACAGACGCTGGCCTTGTTGCTGTCGCCGTTTGCTTAACTAAGGTACTAAAGTACTGCCTTCAGCTCTAGGTCTAGCCAGCGCAATTTTGCGTAAATCCTCACCAGCACCGAATCGGCGAATCGGCGAATCGGCGAATCAGCGAATCAGCGAATACACAGCGATGCCAAAACTATTTCTCGCCGCAACGCATTTCCCATCAACCAAAAAATAACCAACTAACCCGCTTTTTTCTGGATAAAAAAATGACCCACTCCTTGAATATGAAGGCTACAACTTCACGCCGTGCGTCCACACGACTCTCTCAGTTATGCATCCTCTTTCTCAGTTTATTAACCAACATGGCCACGGCACAAACAGACTTAGGTACAGTCAAAGGTTCATTGCTGATCATTGGTGGG
>JAIELM010000372.1 GCA_019752975.1 Undibacterium sp.
AAAGATCTGGACGACAACGAATTAGAGAAGCTTCGCGATGGTATTGCAAAATACGTCGTTGAAGGTGATCTACGTCGTGAAATCTCGATGAACATCAAACGTTTGATGGACTTAGGCTGCTACCGCGGTCTGCGTCATCGCAAAGGTTTGCCTTGCCGTGGTCAACGTACACGTACGAATGCTCGTACACGTAAGGGTCCACGTAAAGCAGCGCAATCATTGAAAAAATAATCTAGCTTAGTTCACGGATTAACTGGATTCTAGGAAACAATATGGCAAAAGCACAAAATAACGCAGCCGCAGCCCGCGCGCGTAAAAAAGTTAAAAAGAACGTTGCTGAGGGTATCGCCCATGTGCACGCGTCTTTTAATAACACCATCATCACGATCACTGATCGTCAAGGCAATGCTTTGTCTTGGGCAACAGCTGGTGGCGCAGGTTTTAAAGGTTCACGTAAGTCGACACCGTTTGCAGCTCAGGTTGCAGCAGAAGCCGCGGGTAAAGTAGCGGTTGAATGCGGTATCAAGAACCTCGAAGTTCGTATTAAAGGTCCAGGCCCAGGCCGTGAATCTTCAGTGCGTGCTTTGAACAACTTGGGCATCAAGATTTCCTTGATCCAGGACGTAACTCCAGTACCACATAACGGCTGCCGCCCTCCAAAGCGTCGTCGTATCTAATTCTGGAATAAGTGACGCCGCATTTTAGAAATATTTTGAGGCGAAGTTTATTTTGGAAATTCTAACCTTCGTGTTAGAATGCAGCCCGCCAATTCGATTGGTGGGCTTTGTCATTGAGCATTTTTATACTCAATGATATCCAAGCTGTTCGGGCTTTTTCTTCTGTTCTGCTTCTTTCCCTTGAAAGTTATCGTGGGAATTCAAGTAACTAGTCACTTGCCGATGGAGTGAATAGCATGTTTATGCTATTGAGCGCTGCAAGGTGAAATACAGAGATTTAGCCGGACAGTTTACATGAGTAAGACCACTGTCTGATCGCAAGTAAATCAGACTAGCGTAGGTGGCACGTCGCCCCTGCGTCATTTTTAAAGGAAACTATTGTGGCACGTTATATCGGACCTAAAGCAAAATTATCCCGTCGCGAAGGCACGGATCTGTTTCTAAAAAGCGCACGTCGTTCTTTGGATTCAAAATGTAAATTAGATGTAAAACCAGGTCAGCATGGCGCGAAGTCTGGCGCACGTACTTCTGATTTCGGTAATCAATTGCGTGAAAAGCAAAAAGTTAAACGTATGTACGGTATTTTAGAGCGCCAATTCCGTCGCTATTTCGCAGAAGCTGATCGTCAAAAAGGTAATACTGGCGAAACTCTGTTGAAATTGTTGGAATCGCGTTTAGATAACGTCGCCTACCGTATGGGCTTCGGTTCTACACGTGCTGAAGCGCGTCAATTAGTCAGTCACAAGGCATTCACCGTCAATGGCGGGGTAGTCAATATCGCTTCTTACCAAGTTAAAGCTGGTGATGTTATCGCCGTGCGCGAAAAATCTAAAAAGCAAGTGCGTATCGTTGAAGCTTTAGCATTGGCCGAACAAGTGGGTATGGCTTCTTGGGTTGCTGTTGACTCTAAGAAAATGGAAGGCACCTTCAAATCTATGCCTGACCGTAGTGACATCGCTCATGATGTCAATGAATCATTGATCGTTGAATTGTATTCACGTTAATCAAAAAAATTTAAACTCTCAATTCAGAGACTGATCGACATGGGGAAAAACGCAACAGAGTAAGTAATAACTTATTTTTTTTGCGTCGAGCCGTCATCATGCTATGTCTCTGTGTTGAGGAATTTTAAATAGCTTTAACAAGTTTCACCCTCTTTTTTCCGTAATGCGGGAAGAATTTTTTTCCATCAGCCTTATCGGCGTAACGTGCCGAGGGTATTGACAAGGACAAATATGCAAAACAATCTGTTCAAACCACGTATTATTGATGTGGAAATGCTAGGTGCTGGCTCTGCCAAAGTCACTATGGAACCGTTTGAACGTGGTTTCGGTCACACTTTGGGTAATTCCTTGCGTCGCGTTTTACTCTCTTCTATGGTTGGTTACGCTCCGACTGAAGTAACGATTGCTGGAGTAGTGCATGAATATTCCACCCTTGATGGCGTACAAGAAGACGTTGTCGATATTCTTTTGAATCTCAAAGGCGTGGTTTTCAAAATGCATGATCGCGACGAAGTCACTTTGACTTTGAAAAAAGAAGGCGAAGGCGAAGTCCTCGCTTCTGATATCGAATTGCCGCACAATGTAGAGCTCATCAATCCTGATCATGTGATCGCTAATTTGACCGCTGGCGGCAAGTTGGACATGCAGATCAAGGTCGAAAAAGGCCGTGGCTATGTGCCAGGTAATGTACGTCGTCTGCAAGAAGATACCAATAAAACGATAGGCCGTATCATTTTGGATGCGTCTTTTTCTCCAGTACGCCGTGTGTCTTACTCGGTTGAGTCCGCACGTGTAGAACAACGTACCGACTTGGATAAATTGATCATCAACATTGAAACAAATGGTGTGATCACGCCAGA
>JAIELM010000025.1 GCA_019752975.1 Undibacterium sp.
TTGATCTAATTCCAGCAAGCGTGCCATCCAAGTTGCGCTACAACCTGTCTTGAGCAAAAACTCGACCTCGACATCACCACCGCAGTCGAGCGCGTGACCGACGTACAGTGATTGCACACGAATATCACCGGTGACCGTTAATTTACCCAAACAAAATACTTCTTCGGCTTCCAAATTTCCATCGACTAAGAGATCGCCTCCGACCACTACCTGATGGGTAATCTGTAAATCCCCTTGAATATGAGCGTCACCAGTGCTGGCGAATTGTTTGCGTTTCAGTTTTTTTGATAAAAAAGGGTCGGGAAAATGTGGCATGGTGGTGGCAGTCTCGATGAAATGGAAAGAAGAAAATCGCTATTTTGGTATCGATGATATTAGCACGGTAAAGAATCTAAACGCCCAGCTTCGGCCAATTCACGTATCACGCGTATGGTGTCGACATCTGCCTCGTGGTAGGCCGAGCGGCGGTATTCGTTATACATTTCGTTAGCCGCATCCTGTTCTGCATCATGCCCATCGTCATAGGCAAAGCGGACAAATAAGGCATCCTGTTCAGGTTCTTCTATGGTCATCCGAAGTGAAGATTGCGGAATGTCTTTTTGTGCGGCTACATCGTAGTGCACATAATCTAAAAGCGCTAATCGTACTTGGTCGCTCACTTCCAACTCGCCATAGCGTAGCACGCGCTGCATTCCTAAATCCGTACTTTGACTAATGTGAGCATCATCAAGGTAGCTCACAAAGAGCTTAGGTGATTTGGCGCGCAAGACTAAGCCCCGCCAAAGTTGTTCGCGTTGAATAATATAGACTAGGGGATTGTTGAGATCGTTGATCTCGACTAGGTGTTCAAATTTCATGGTACTTACTCAGCTCTTTTTAATGGCAGTAACTTCGATTTCTATCTTCATACGTGGATCGGCTAAGCCCGCAGAAATCATCATCGCCGCCGGACGAATCTCACCAAAATACTGACGCAATGTAGGCCAACATGCTTCGAACTCTTGCGCATTGGGTAGTACATAGGTTACACGCACTACCTCAGCCATAGTCGAACCCGCTTGCGCTAAGGCGCTCGCAATATTTTTCAAACACTGATCGGTTTGCGTCACTATATCTTCGGCAATCGTCATCGTGGCGTAGTCAAAACCTGTAGTGCCAGAAACAAAGACCCAATTATCTTGCACTACCGCGCGAGAATAGCCAATTTTCTCTTCAAAAATGGAGCCGGAGCTGATCAATTGTCTAGTCATGGTATAGGCTCTTATGGCGAGTAAAAGTCATCATTGTACTTTAGGGCGGCTTTAAGCGAGATTTTCCATAGAATTTGAGATGGCGACGGATGCATTTTCCGGGACAAAACCGACCGGAATACACCTTAACGTTAGGACTTACGCAAAATTGCGCTGACTAGGCGCGGAGCCGCAGACAGTACTTTGTACGACTAGGCGAACGCAACAACCTCAGCGTCTGTTTTGCGTAAGTCCTTAACGTAAAGCCTTATTAAATCTCGCGATCACTTCGTCCGCTACCAACTTACTACACATCATGAATCGCTCTGATTCTTGCGGCATATTCAGCGGTTTGAAGATCGTCAGTTGATCGCCTTCAGGAATACTTTTTATCAAGCGTAATGCTTCGTCTTCTGCAACAAAAATAAAATCTGCACGCTTTGCCGCGATCATCCTCGCCATATTGCTTGATTCCGCTGTGGTGCTAATTTGCGTGGCACGCGATCGTTCTATCGCATCGTCAATCACACTACCATAAGAAGCCGCCTCTTTTTTCAGTAAGCGAATATGCGGTAGGCTTAACACGCGGGCTAAATCCAAGGTTTTATCGATGACAAATTCTTTATGCATGAGCAAAACTGATGGCCGATTCAACTCAACAGTCACTGCCTGCGAAAATTTTGCGTAACGCATACGTTCGGCATTCTTAAATAGACCTAGTGCACATGCCGTCTCTTGATTACTCTCTATGGTAATAATTTGCCGCTTAAACGGCATTTCCACCCATTCGTAGGCGATATTCGCCTTGGTCAGTGCTTTCATCACAGGATAGGCAATGATGCCCGTTAGTTTGCCTTGTGCGTCGCGATAGGCGATAGGCTCCCTCGTTTCAAATAATATTTTTAACTTGTCAGCAGCAAAAGCGCTAGGTGTCGGCGCAAATAAAACGCTCAAGAATAGAGGTAGGACGAGAGCCGATTTGATTTTTATACTAAAAACATAGGGTGACATAAAGGTTCGAATATCGAGTAAACAGGGAGAGCATACGAACTTAACTCCTGCTTGTCAAAAACCTGTGCATTGCTTGCGAAAATATCAGTTGTATCGCTCTTCATTAAACCTAATTTGTGGAAAGCCCTAATAATATTCACTGTTCTTTTACATGACTTTATGTAAAATCGCTAGACCCTTAGGGTTTATGTGTCACCGTCCCGGCGAGCGCTAGCTTGACAGCTACCGATCACGCCAGTGCTTCAACTTGTACTGACTTAAAGACGGCGCAACATAACTCCTAATCCTAT
>JAIELM010000349.1 GCA_019752975.1 Undibacterium sp.
CCCTTGTAACGCACCTCGGTATAAAAATGCGCATCCGGTGTACGCGTCTGCGGCACATTGGAACCCCACACCATCAGATAGGTCGAGTTATACCAATCAGCTGATTCTGGCACATCAGTTTGCTCGCCCCAAATCTGCGGACTAGCCGGAGGAAGATCACAATACCAATCATAGAAAGACAAACAAGCGCCACCAATTAAACTTAAATAACGCGCACCGGCCGCATACGAGACCATAGACATGGCTGGAATCGGTGAAAACCCAACCACTCTATCGGGTCCAAATTTTTTCACCGTAAAAGCATTCGCCGCGGCGATGATTTCTTGCGCCGTATCCCAATCAGAACGGACAAAACCACCTAGACCACGTACCGATTTATAGCGTTTAGCTTTTTCTGGATTTTGACTAATAGCCTCCCATGCCGCGATGGGGTCCAAAGTCTTACGCGCTTCCTGCCACATCTCCATTAAACGACCGCGTATCATAGGATATTTCACGCGCTGGGCAGAATACACATACCAACTATACGAAGCGCCACGCGGACAACCACGTGGCTCATGATTGGGTAAATCAGGGCGGGTGCGGGGGTAATCGGTTTGCTGGGTTTCCCAAGTAATCAAACCGTTTTTGACATACACTTTCCACGAGCAAGAACCGGTGCAATTGACTCCATGGGTAGAGCGCACAATCTTGTCGTGCTGCCAGCGACTGCGATAGGCGTTTTCCCACTGTCTATCTTCATCTACTACTGCACCGTGTCCGTCCGAAAAAGTTGACTTCACTTTGGACATAAACTTTAAACGATCTAAAAAATGACTCATTGCTGCTCCTTGTTTGGATTTTATGAAAGTGTAATCACGCAACTCGCCTACGCCCATTCGTCTCTAAGGCAAAAAAAAATTTCATTGGGTGTAGATCGATATAGTTCGAAAGAACTAGCATAGCTGTTCAAGCTCTATGAGGGGTTTTCGGTTTTTCTATGAGTTATCAATAGGATTGAATAGTCACTAATCAACAAGGCATCTCAGCCCCTTTACGCGCATAAAACCACCAAGTAATCGCCATGCAACTGACATAAAAAGCGATGAACACATACAATGCCGTATCTGGTGCGCCCGTCATCTTGATCGAGGTGCCAAAAGATTGCGGAATAAAAAATCCACCATAAGCCCCAATCGCTCCCGAAAAACCCAAGACCGCCGCCGCTTCTTTCGCAGCGTCTAATCGCGCTTGTTTTAAGGCACTCTCACCTTGCCCCGCTACAGCGCGTTCACGCTCAGTTTGAAAGATCAAAGGAATCATGCAAAAAGTCGAACCATTGCCCAATCCCGTTAAAATAAACATCGCGATAAACGAGTAAAGAAACATCATAAAATGATGCTCATGCAGAGCCGGTAATATCCCAAAAGCGATCCCCGCCACCATCGCTACAAACACCCAAAAAGTTAAGCGCGCGCCACCGACCTTATCAGACAACATCCCACCAATCGGACGCGCTAGAGCACCTGCTAAAGGACCTAAAAACGCAAACTTAGCCACTTCCACTTCAGGAAACTGCGACTTAATCAACATCGCAAAGCCAGCGGAAAAACCAATGAAAGAACCAAAAGTCCCGATATACAACCAGCACATCAGCCAATTATGTTTGCGTTTAAAAATCACCGCTTGGTCTGCAAAAGAAGCCTTAGCCGAAGCAATGTCATTCATCCCAAACCACGCTGCAATGGTCGCTACCACAATAAACGGCACCCATATAAATCCCGCATTGGCAAGCCAAAAGGTTTTTTCCACACCCGCCTTCACAAGCACAAACCCTTCGCCAGAAATCGCCACCCCAAACATCGCCGAAGAGATCACTAAGGGCGTTAAAAACTGCACCACCGACACACCTAAATTGCCGATTCCCGCATTCATCCCCGTAGCGTAACCTTTACGCGATTTTGGAAAAAAGAAACTGATATTGGCCATACTAGAACTGAAATTTCCACCACCAAAACCGCACAACAAAGCCAAGATCAACAAAGTAGAATACGGCGTAGTCGGGTCTTGCAAAGCAAAACCCATCCCCAAAGCCGGAATCAAAAGACTGGCAGTCGAAATCGCCGTCCACTTACGTCCGCCAAACACCGGCACTAAGAAGGAATAAAAAATTCTCAGCGTCGCGCCCGACAAAGCCGGTAAAGCCGTTAAAAAAAACAACTGATCTTTCGTGAACTTAAAACCCGCCTTATCAAGATTAGCCGCCACCACACTCCATAACATCCACACTGAAAAAGCGAGCATCAAACAAGGAATAGAAATCCATAAATTACGCTGCGCAATTCGATTACCTTCCTTAAGCCAAAACTCAGCATTCTCCGGCTCCCAACGACTTAATACCTGACTCATGATTGACTCCTTTGATTAAATAATGCCTGTCGTTCCCGTATGATTTTGGCGGGAACCTAGCGACTTACTCTACAGGCTAACGACTCTGGATTCCCGCCAAAATCACGCGGGAATGACACAAATAAACTAAGCCTG
>JAIELM010000138.1 GCA_019752975.1 Undibacterium sp.
GCTTAATCCCTCACCTTTTTTGGGGTCTCTATCACCCTGGCGCTTCTCTACATCGGGAAAAAGTCCTGCGCGAGTGCGACCACGATTAAATAAGGTCAGAGTATGACCTCGGGCTTGCGCGGCATTGACGATGGCAGGGCCAAGAAAGCCGGTTCCACCAAGAACTAAAATGCGCTTAGGTGTGGCGGCGGTGCCAGCGGCAAGTACCTTGGTGGTCAAACCACCTAAACTAAATAGACCAGCGGTAGCAGCAGTCCATTGCATAAATTGACGGCGAGAATGTGACATAGTAACTCCAACGAGATGAATTAAAAAAAATAGGACTTACGCAAAACAGACGCTGCCGTTGTTGCATTCGCCTTGGCGTATTAAAGTACTGGCTTCGGCTTCGCGCCCCCGATTCAAGCATTCGAGGGCGGGCTCTAGACAGCGCAATTTTGCGTAAGTCCTAAAAAAATAATGATGCAAAAAATTAAGGACTATCTTGATCCAACAAATTTCCTAACCAACGACTTGCACCTAGCCAAACTGAGGCGGTAGCGAGTGCAGCAATGCCAACAGGGATGGCAAACATTCCCAGTAAAGCAGGTATCCACGCGCCGAGGAAATCGCCGCCACGATAGATAAATGTATCGATAAAAGGTTTGGACTTATATTTGACTTCGGCACCGAGTGGGATATATAAAATCTCGCGTGCAGGTCGATCAACCGCGTAGTGCAAACCGCGTCGTACCACTTGGATCACCGCCAGTGTAGAAAACACCGGCCAGATACTGAGCGCGCCAAATCCGATTAAAGTCAGTGCCGGTAAAATTAACAGCACACTCGCCACGCCCATCCCGCGCATCAGACGACTGGTAATGAACAATTGAAAAATCAAAGTGATGATATTGCCCCATAAGTCGATACGAGCAAACGCGGCAGTCCGCTCCGCTGGATTATTAAAATCACGGGCAACGATTTCACCTTGACTGAGATAAAGTAACGTCGATGTGATGGTGAAAAGCAGGATGTAAATACAGATCATTTGCAGGTAGCGCGAAGACATAATTTGTTGTAGACCAGCCTTAAAATCGGGACTAGGTTCGCGATTTTTTTGCCCAGTTGGGGTTAAGCCAAAATGACGCGCTAGTTTCAACATAAAGAACACGGCACACTCCAAACCTAAGAGCGCGATCAACATTAATGAAGAGGGTTCTAATCGTATCCCCCAGCTGCCACGACTTAAGGCTTCGGTAGTCGCTGCACCTAGAATGGCGCCTAAAGTCCCGCCGACCGAGATGACGCCGAATAGGCGTTTGCCCTGATCTTGATTAAAGATATCGGTCATTAAACTCCAAAATACCGATACGACAAACAGATTAAAAATACTAATCCAAACATAAAAAGCGTAACCAAGATTGACTCCTCCATGCTGCGGCAAGTATTGGAAGAGCAAGAAAAACAGCAGTAAGTTAAAGGCAAAGAAATGGCAAATTAAAGGAATGAAACGTCGTCTACACATGCGTGAGACGACCAGCGAGTAGAGCGGATTTGCGAGCAACATGATGAGCATCGTTGCGGTCATCAACCAAGGTAATTTATCGGCACCTTTGGCGATGCCCATTGCTTCGCGTACTGGACGTAGCAAATAAAAACTAAACAGCAAAAAGAAAAAATAGGCTGCTGCCCACAGCATAGGTTTTACTTCTTCTGCTTCAATTAAGACGAGATTTCTCATCAAATGAGAGAGGGATTTATTGGATGTCTTTTCTGGTGTTATTGGTGCGACCATGTGAAGCCTTTAAAAACTAAATGGAGAGGTCAAATTTCATGTAATCGAAACTAAGCGAAACTACGTATTAATCGATTGAATGAATTCAGGTACTGGCTAATTGGACTCGAATTGTGTATTGTGGTTCTGAGATTTTTCCTCGTTTGTTTTTAGATAAATCGGAACTTTTCCGAGGAAAAGGATCTAATTTTCAAATACAGCGAGTTTTCGTAATTGGCGTAACAAAACTTTATGGGTTGTTGAGGCTGTTGAAATCAATCGGGCAGGAAAGGGGATAAAGCATGCTAGATAAAATTGATAGGGAAATCATCGCTTTGCTGCAAGCCGATGCTAGGCTCAGCTATCGAGACTTGGGTGAATATGTCTTTTTGAGTGCCAACACGGTAGCTGATCGGGTGCGTCGTTTGTTGAACGAAAATGTTCTACAAGGATTTCACGCCAGTGTGAATTTGGAAGCACTTGGATGCAGGGTGCATGCACTGATCGATGTGAAGTTAAAATCCGATACCAGTGCCGACTATTTTGAATCGGCGATCAGCGCTATGCCAGGCGTGCTAGAAGCGAGCTTGTTGACGGGTTCATACGATTATTTACTTAAAGTGGCCTGTGCTGAACATGCTGATTTAGTACATTTAATCGAAAATTTACGTGCCACCGCAGGAGCGCAAGAGACGCATAGTCGGGTGATATTACGCACCATTTCTTGTTCACAAAAAGAACCCCTAGTTGGGAGAAAATCTGACACCTC
>JAIELM010000344.1 GCA_019752975.1 Undibacterium sp.
TTGAGGCGATCCTCAGCTTCGTCAATCCTTATGCGCCTTTAGCGCCTTTAATTCGAGCGCTCAATGCCCCTATTTTAGCGCCATTACGACGTTTAATTCCACCAGTTGGCGGGCTAGATTTTTCTATTTTGGTGGCGTTTGTGATACTGCAAATGTTAAATTGGGTGCTGCACCCATTTTTACCAAACTTTTTATACCGCTACTAATCCATTACTAATCATGACTAATTTGCGGTTTGTGCCTTTCTACATTGAGGTCTCGTTGGTTGAGCGAAACCGGTGTCCCTAGCCGATCGGTAATCCAGATTGCATGAAGTCGGTGTTATCTTGAATTTTGTCCTCCTAAAATAAAGGAAGCATGATGTCTAAAATTTTTTCTCATACGCTCACTCCTATTTGCGCTTCTATTCTATTGTGTTCCGTAGCCGGTAGTGGCTTTGCTCAAGAAGCGGAGCAACGCAGCACGTTAAGTGATCAAAAAGAAGTCGCCGTGACGATCTACAATGAAAATCTCGCCCTAGTCAAAGATCAACGCAAATTGCAATTCAAACGTGGCGTGTCGACATTGGCATTTCGCGATGTCAGTGCGCGCATGCGTCCAGAGACCGCTTTGCTACGCAGTGTTTCTGCTCCTGGTAGCCTGTCAGTAACTGAGCAAAATTTTGATTTTGATTTACTCACGCCGACTAAGCTACTAGAGAAATATGTGGGACAAATGGTGAGCATCATACGTACCCACCCAACGACTGGAACCGAGACGGTGGAGAGTGCACAAGTACTGGCTGCCAATGAAGGCGTGGTGCTGAAAATTGGCAATCGGATTGAGACCGGCGTGCCAGGGCGGATCGTTTATCCTGATGTGCCGGTTAATTTGCGCGATCGTCCTACTTTGGTGATGTCACTTAATAACACTAGCAGCGCGCCACAGGAGGTCGAATTAAGTTATTTGACCGGCGGCTTGGGATGGAAGGCTGATTATGTCGTTGAGTTAAATCCGGCGGAAGACAAGCTAGACATTTCGGGTTGGGTCACCTTGACTAACACCAGCGGTGCGAGCTACAAAAACGCCAAATTACAATTGGTTGCTGGCGATGTAAATCAAGTGCAGGAATATATGGAGAGCAAGCCAGTGTTACAACGTATGGCGGCCGCTCCAAAAGCGAAGACCGACACGAATATGGCGGAAGAATCGCTATTTGAATACCATCTCTATACCTTAGGTCGACTTACCACGATCGCAGAAAACCAGACCAAGCAAGTGTCCTTATTGAACGCGAGTGGTGTGCCAGCGCGCAAAGAATTTTTATTGCGGGGGAGTGATTATTACTACCAAAGCAGCTATGGCGATTTAGGGAAGAAAATGAAAATTGCGGCTTTCATCGAATTTGATAATAAAGACAGCGCTCAACTTGGCATGCCTTTACCCAAAGGGGTGATTCGCGTCTACAAGAAAGATAGCGCAGGTAACGCGCAATTTATTGGTGAAGATAGGGTAGATCACACACCCAAAAACGAAAAAGTGCGCCTGAAACTGGGCGATGCCTTTGACGTCACTGCAGATAAAAAGCAAACCGATTTCAAAAAAATAGCGGGCAATAGTAAGTACAATTATGTATTTGAAAGCGCTTACGAAGTTGAGCTAAAAAACGCTAAGAAAGAAGCCGTCACCGTCACCGTACAAGAACCTATGCCAGGCGATTGGCAAGTCATGAGCTCCAGTCATCCGTATGTCAAGGCGGCGAGTAATACGGCGGTATGGAAGATCAGTGTACCTGCCGAGGGCAGCACTAAGTTGGTATATCGTAGCCTAGTGCGGTATTAGCAGGTGTTGTGGTTTTCAAGACGGCAAACACTCACCGTATCGTTGAGCAGAATGCTGCATCGATTGCACTAGTCTTGCTACCTAGGCCGTCTTTCTCGCATACTTTTAGCACGAGTCTCGGAAGTTTTGTTCAGTGGCACACTCCACTGGATTTCGATGAGAAGAGAGTAGGCAACATAATGAAAAATTTGAGTTGCCTCATTCTTAATTCTTGCATCAATGGATGAATAATTCTAGAAACGGCGGTTGGATAAAGATGGATGTTCCATCTCCGATTCTAAGAATATTCGTAATTATTCAACCCCTATGTAAGCCGTCTTTCCCGCATGTTTTTAGCGGGAATCCAGCGACTTTTGTTCAGCAACGGACACCACTTGATTCTCGATTAAACCCTAGTGAACGACATAAAATAGGGTGGAGTGCTTTGAAATTTCAACTTCGTCATAGGGGGCTGAACAATGACGATTATTCTTTCAATCATAAACCCAAGGAGAAACCGCTTTACGTCTCCCCATTTGTGGCTTTTTTGTGGCTCTTTTCGGGATAGATAAAGATACTTCTCGAAAACATGAAATCTTTGGGTTAGACTGAGCAAGTCTCCTAGACCCTACGCAATATCCTTCTTTCTTAGAGGTGATTTATGTCTGAACAAGCTCCTAAATACCGCTTGATTACGCGCAGTGATTTTGATGGTT
>JAIELM010000457.1 GCA_019752975.1 Undibacterium sp.
AAACTGACGTTGACTCACTAAAGTTTTTATCCGATGGTTTATGGCGCAAATTACCGCGTATGGATAGCACTAGTCATCGTCTTGGTAATACCTCGTCATTAGCAAGTCGCTTGAGGTATAGTCTAGGGCAAATCCCCTTGGTTTCTAGGGGTTATGCCATGCTCATGCCTAGGCTAGCTAGTCGACAGTTAAATCAGATGCAGGACACGGTATTTCATGGACCTAATTTTTTTGTCCCTGAAACTAATTTACCCACTGTTGTTACCATCCACGATTTATCCGCCTACTATCCCAGCATTTGGCACCCGGCCACACGCATAGAGCGCATGCAAAAAGTGATCCCCGAAGCGCTCAAAAGAGCCAGTGTTGTGGTGACAGTATCGGAAGCAATCAAACAAGAAGTCATCAAGGAATTTGGCTTTCCCGACGCAAAAATCAAAGTCATTTTACATGGCGTTGACGCCCAATATCACCCCCGCAGCCACGCTGAATTAAGAGCGCAGTTAGCACATTTTGGACTAACGCCCAATGCGTATAGCTTATTTGTGTCTACCGTAGAGCCGCGAAAAAATTTACTTAATCTATTAGCCGCTTATCGGCAATTACCCCCAGCAACTAGACAGCGATGGCCCTTAGTGATTGCTGGCGCAGCGGGCTGGAATAGCGACGAAATTCATGCCCAAATTCTTACTGCGTCGAGTGAAGGCTGGCTTCACTATTTAGGGTTTGTTGGGCAAGAATATTTGCCATTGCTGTATGCTGGTTGCCGCCTATTTACTTACCCGTCTTTGTATGAAGGTTTTGGACTGCCAATTCTTGAGGCGATGGCTAGCGGCGTACCTGTGCTGACGTCGAATTGTTCCTCCATGCCAGAAGTTGCAGCAGGATGCGCGCTCTTGGTCGAACCCAAGGATATTCCGCAAATGAAGCAGGCAATCGAGCGGGGTTTAGAGGACGAAGCGTGGCGCGTGCAAGCGCAGAAAAACGGCTTACAGCGGGCGGCTCAACTCACTTGGGACGCCTGCGTAACAAACACCGTAGAAGCTTATAAAATGGCGCAGAGAGTGGGAACCTGTCTATGAAGGTCTTACACTTTTATCGCACCTATTATCCTGATAGTTTTGGTGGCGTCGAACAAGTCATTCGGCAAATGGTTAATGGCAGTAAGCGTCTAGGCATCGAAGCTGAAGTGTTGACTTTAACACGTGACAACAAGAATTTAGAATTGGAATTCGAAGGGCATCGGGTGCATCGGGTGCGGCTTAATATTGAAATTGCTTCGACCGGATTTTCATGGGCTGCTTTTGCGCGTTTTAAAGCGTTGGCAGAGCAAGCGGACATCGTGCACTATCACTTTCCTTGGCCCTTTATGGACATCGCCCATTTTGCTTGTAGAATAAAAAAGCCCACCGTGTTAACTTATCATTCTGATATTGTTCGGCAGAAATATCTAGCAAAGATTTATCAACCTTTGCAGAACCGCTTTCTTGCCAAAGTTGATAAAATCGTCGCCACATCTCCCAATTATTTTGCCACCAGCCCTACCCTCGCCAAATACAGAGAGAAAACGGAGATCATCACCTATGGCTTAGATCAAGCGATCTATCCCCGTGCTAGTGAAGCTATTATCCAACAGTGGCGCACCCGATTTCCACCACCGTTCTACCTCTTTGTCGGCATGCTGCGTTACTACAAGGGTTTGCACATATTGTTGGAAGCGGTCGCGGGAACCAGTATTCCGGTAGTGATCTTGGGAGATGGTCCAGTTGAAGCAGAGTTGAAGCAACAGGCACAGCGTTTGGGATTGAATAACGTGATTTTCTTGGGCGCATTACCTGAGGAGGATAAGGTCGCCTTACTCAATCTTTGCTATGCGCTCGCCTTTCCCTCGCATTTGCGTTCAGAAGCTTTTGGCATTACTTTGTTAGAGGCTGCGATGTATGGTAAGCCTATGATTTCCTGCGAAATCGGTACTGGAACTTCTTACGTAAATATTCACCAGGAGACTGGTTTAGTGGTACCTGCCAGTGATCCATCTGCTTTCCGACAAGCCATGGAATCACTGCTGGCTCAACCAGATCGTGCCGCCCAGATGGGGGCGAAGGCAGCTCAAAGGTATGCGAATCTATTTACTGCTGAGGCAATGGCGAAAAATTACCAGCGGCTCTACCAGCAGCTTTTGTCTTGAATAGGACTTACGCAAAATTGCGCTGGCCAGACGCAGAGCCGAAGGTAGCTTTAGTACGACAAGGCGATAGCAATAACGCCAGCGTCGGTCTTGCGTAAGTCCTATTAAAATTAATCCGAGAATTTGATTAGGTAGTTTTTTCCCTTTGTAAGCGGAACTCCGTTTTCAGCCATTGGCTACCGACAAATACAGTACGATCTAGATTGACCACATCGAATACCAATAAATTATCCGACCATTCAAAATTTTCCGCTAGATGGGTTTCGTCGCGCGTTAATGCCGTAGTGATGGAATATGAACCTGGACCCAAGGTGCATTCGAATG
>JAIELM010000049.1 GCA_019752975.1 Undibacterium sp.
CGTGACACCTAAACGTTTGGCGACCATAGGAAGCGTTAAATCGGCATTTTTGTACAACTGTTCCTGCAACATCAATTCCCCTAATTTTTCAATCAATGGCGAGGCTTGCGTTACCGGTATCTGTTTATCTGCATATTTAATCACCGGTTTATTTATCTGGTCTTTTCGTCGCGACAACAACAATAAGGTCAACAAATAAAAAACAAAAGAAAAAGACAGAGCACCGGAAATATAAGAGGTATATGGCGCAGAAAAATGCACGATCCAAATAAGGGTATTACCAACTAAAACACTTGTGAGCCATAAATCACTATTAGAAAAGACTGAGCCAGATGCCCACATTCGTTGTAGTTGACTCCGTGCAATGTACATTGAAATCAATATGCAGAATAGCCATTCATAGTGAATAAATCGAACAAATTGCGTCCAAACTTCAGGATGATCTTGATAGGGATATGCCACACTCAGAAACACAACAACACTGATTAAAAGAGAGAGTTGATATTGCCAACGCATCCAACGATGTCCGGATCGCGTTTCCTCAACGACATAGAAATAGAGAAACGGCCCCACAAAAAAGTAGGCAGAGAGCCCTAGCTGTAAAAATATCCGAGGTAACTCAGGATTAAAATAAAAAAATATTGATTTCCAAATGCGAATACATAACATCAATAGCATTACCCCCAAGAATACATTCGCTAATTTCTTGGGTTTCGCCAGAAAAAAATATATTGCCACCAATATGCCGTTGAATACACCAACAGCGCTTAAGAAAAAAAGGAAACTTTGATTGACAGCTATCATTAGAACCAAAAGAGACAATAAAGATCAGTAGGTATAAAACCAGCGAACTTCATTGTAGCTTAGTCAGCTTATATTGTGCCAAATCAGAAAATTTATCCACCGACGTAATGTACATCTACGCACTATTAAAGTGGTTTAGTTTTTAGTGATTCTCAATACACCGCACAAATAAATTAGCACGCCATTTTCCGGTCAACATAAATTAACAACCGATACGCACTAAGGGCGGCCTGTTTTTTCAAGAACAAGCAAACGGTCACGTGCCTCTCACAGTGTGCAATATAAAATCAATATTTTGACACAGAGCGGCCTGTATTTATTTACGCTGATTGGCATTCAACACCAACTAAAAAGCCAAAGGCACGACTGCATTTTGAAACAACCGTGTGATGGGGTAGGAAAATTTTTATCGCGGTAATTTGCGAGCATTTTATTCGACTACTTGACTACCGGGCGCGAATGTGTAACCCCACATTTTTAGTGTCACCACATTTTTCCCAAGAAAAAAAAGAATTGGGGAAAATTAGACATGTAAGATGAGTGTAACTCGCTGAACTTTACACACAATACTATTTTAATTAATGTCGAGTTTCACACGCCCTGCATAACTGGGTGCGGGGTATTGATTTGAAGCGTTTTTTACGACTATGCTACTATGAATGAAGTGTTCAGATGGAAACAAGGTCCCAACTCAATATTGACGCTAAAGTGCTTTAGGAATGTTAAACACTCTCGCCCATATGTGGACATGGCGCATTTCGGCTGAGGACGTTTCCATCGAATCGTCAATCACAAAAGCATTTCCACCAAGCGCACATGATTTAGCACGAAGCTCTTTATACCCTTCATCATTAGTTTTTACTGAACCACCAAAAAAGATATTCCCTTTAATGTGCGTTTCAATTTTCCCCAAAACTTCATAAGTAGCGAGAAGTTTTGTTTTTTCAATGACAGTTACTTCACAATCTTTCTCAAGTGGAGTTTTATTGTTACCTATTTGTTCTACGTGAGTAATGGTGCTGCATGCGCTCACTAAACTTACAAACATCAGGATTGTTAAAGTCGGAAAATATGATTTCATTGAAAATTTCTTGAGGTATCTTTTACTCATCACCATAAAATACGATGATGAGCTTTTTGATCAAACTAGGTAATTACTTAGTCGCCATCTTAACCATTTCGTCTGCGATTTGACATGACCATGCTTTTTGCCCAGCACCGCCAACAAAACCAGTTTTAGTGGCCACAGTAATGAAAGTACTTTGAAGAGAAACATCCTTAAGGTTGACGAAAATTTCTTCGCCACCGCTGCCGACGAAAAGTCCTATATGTCGATTTCTCTCGGCTTTAATCGCGTTATTATTTTCAGTAATAATTCTAGAATCTATGCCTGCAAGCACTTTCTTTGTAATGTCTGTGGAATCAAGTAGATTTTTACCAAGCAAAACTGAAGTGTCATAGCAATCGCTGGATTTAGTTATCTCATTAACTTTAAGTGTTGAGTTATAAGCATATTTGCTCGTTTCAACGCCAGCACATGCAGATAAACCAATTGCAGCAGCGAAGATTGTGGATATTGTTAATATTTTTTTCGTTTGAAACATAAAGATACCTTTTTTCTAAAAAATTAATGCTAATCATCTCATGGCTAAAAAAAATTTGAGATTTCATATGCCATTACATATAAAAAATGAAACAAATT
>JAIELM010000429.1 GCA_019752975.1 Undibacterium sp.
CCTTCTGGTGGAACGTGAAAGCGCCGCGCCGTACTATGGAGAATCTCTACTCTCGCCTCCACTTCGCGTAGGCGAGCTGGATCTAGCTCTACTCGCCCAAGATAGTCATTGAGCGCATAGGCAGATTCTTGTAAATTAATTCTAGCTGAATCGAGTGCTTCGATGATAGGGTTAAGCTGAGGGTCAAATTCATGTAACTTACTGAGTTTTTGCAACACGCCCGACAATTGCGAGAGTATGGGGTGATCTGATTCGGCGATTAAATCGGCGGCTTCTTGTGCACCTTCGAGTAAACTTGCTGCGTGGGCTAAACGACTGTGTTCTTGGGTGATCTCTTCCCATTCTCCGGTTTTGAGTTGCAGCTTGGAGAGTTCACCAACTTGCCATTCTAAACGTTCACGTTCTTGCAAAATATTTTTTGCATTGTGTTCAAATTCTTCTCTTTGACGAACCAAGTTGCGCCAAGCCTGATATAGACGATGCACTTCAATCGTTTGGGTTTGTAAGCCGCCTTGCTGGTCCAAAAGCCGACGCTGCATTTCGTTTTTGAGTAAGGCTTGGTGCGCATGTTGACCATGAATGTCCACCAAGAATTCACCCAATTCGCGTAGCTGTGCGGCGGTGGCAGTGATGCCATTGATATAGGCTTTGGAACGACCTGCGTTATCAATCACGCGTCGCAGGATCAATTGATTTTCTTCGCCATTAAAATCATGCTCGATTAGCCAATGAGCGGTTTCTTGATTGATCGAAAACTCAGCAGAAATGTCCGCTTTCTGCGCCCCTTCGCGCACCATGCTAGCGTCTCCACGACCACCTAGCGCCAGTGTTAAAGCATCGATCAAAATGGATTTACCAGCGCCGGTCTCACCAGTAAAGACAGTAAAGCCAGCCGAAAATTCTAGTTCTATCGTATCAACGATCACAAAGTCACGAATAGCAAGCGTGCGTAGCATAGGTTGGATTCTAGAAGAGGTGAAAATGCATTAGCCGAGATTTTCCATTAGGCGCAGCTTTGGTGCTTTTTGAGTGCTGACGGCGATTTTGCGGTCATTTTCGCATGATTTTATTTTCCCATAGCTCGCTATGGGAAAATAAAATCACACAAAACTGCCTCGCAAACTCATCCGTCATCATCTCAAATCCTGAAGGAAAGTCTCGGTTAAATTAGCGAAGCGCCTATTTTACCCCAGATGGTGCTTTGCGGTAGGTGCAAAAGACGGGCAGAATTGAGAGAGATAGTGGGAAAATAAGTTTTAAATTTGGATTTCGCTGTTGAATATACCTTCTGAATGAATGAAGTAAGTTGGAAAAAAAGATCCCACCAAGCTTTAAAATCAATAATCCTGAACATATCCCCAAAACGGTACGCAAAGCCTCCGTCAACCTGACATTAATTTTAATTAATCGGATTAATTGTTGCGGTGTTTTGAGCCGAAAATGTGTCTTAATTCAAAGCACCCTCGACCGTAGGATACTCATTCCAATGCAATTTTTCACGTAGGGTATGATAATAATTCCAGCCCTCTGGATGCAAAAAAGTGATGTGATGGGTGGAGCGTCGGATGATGATTTTGTCTTTGTGGTTGAGGTTGGCAAAAGACTGCATATCAAAATTCACGCTGACATCTTTGCCGGCGACGATTTCTACGCTGATCACGCTGGTGTCTGGTAAGACGATGGGGCGATTGGACAAGGCGTGTGGGGCAATCGGCACCATCACGATGCCAGTTAAACTGGGGTGCAATAAAGGACCGCCAGCCGAGAGTGCGTAGGCGGTTGAGCCTGTTGGTGTGGAGACGATCAAACCGTCTGAGCGTTGGTTGTACATGAAGTGATCGTCGACATCAACCTTGAGTTCTATCATGCCAGAACCGGCACCGCGCGATAGTACAATATCGTTAAACGCGACCCCACTAAAAATTTGTTCCTCATCGCGTATTACAATGGCCTGTAATAAACAGCGTTGTTCGGCTACATGTTTGCCGTCTAAAATATGAGCGACTGCGGGGATCATTTGATCACGCGCAATGTCGGTGATAAATCCCAACCGACCTTGGTTGATTCCAATTAATGGTACATCGTAAGGCGCGAGTTGTCTTGCAATGCCTAACATCGTGCCGTCCCCGCCAATGACGACGGCGACGTCGGCATGGCGACCTATGTCCATCACTGACATCACGGCAAAATCATTGACGGCAATCGATTGTGCCAAGTCGGCTTCGAAGACCACATTGTGACCGGCCGTTTGTAAAAAATTCGCCAATTCATGCATCGATTCACTGATACCTAAGGCATTGTATTTTCCGATCAAGGCGATGGTTTTAACAGGCTGGGTCATATGAGCGAAGAAATATTGAGAAAGGCTTAGATTACACTATTTTTGAACATGTGCAGAGTGGGAAATAAGCGTGAACTCAGTTTTTCCATTAGTTGAAAGTATAATAAGCGACAAATAATAGAATAGGTTTATCCTCCCACATGCCTCATATCGCGATTGCCGGA